>CAIPFW010000001.1 GCA_903864455.1 uncultured Anaplasmataceae bacterium
AAAAAAAAAATAAAAAAAATGATCATCGAGAATGATTCTATTTTAAATGAGTTATGTGAAATAATTTATCCAGAATTAAAAAAAAGAATTTTTTCAATTTTTGAAGAGCGACAAGAAGATAAATATATTATATTTGAAGTGCCATTGCTTTTTGAATCCGAATTTGACAAAATTTTTAATTTTATAATAAATATAAATAGCGATGAAGATTTACAACTCAAAAGATCTCTTGATAAAAAAATTGACGAAAAACTTCATCGAATTTTTGTTGCAAGGCAATTAAATAATGATATTAAAAATCAAAAATCGCATTTCATCATAATGAATAACGAGGATTTAGAAAAGCAAGTTGATGAATGTATAAAGTTAATTGAAGTTTTTAACATTTCGCCTCTTCAATAATTTTTGTAAAAGTCATCTCCAAATCTGCATCATTGATTTTGATATCCTGTATTTCGATTTTATATTTTTGTAAAATTTTTTTTATAATGTTGAGCTTGGAATCAAAATCTTCATCATTTAAATAAATATTAAGATAATTGAAAATAAAGGAAATATTGTCAATATGAGCTATCTTTAAATCATTTACAATTGATAGTTGTGCATTTTTAATGTTATGCGAGTCTTTGTAATTTAAATTTAAAGTGATATGCTTCATTTTATATTTTTTCATAATTTCAAATTTATTACCATCAGCAATAATTTTCCCGCCATGAATGACGATTATTCTGTCGCAAAGCAACTCAGCTTCATACATGTAATGCGTTGTTAGCAAAATAGTAAGATTTAATTTTTTAATGATTGAGTCAAGATAGTTCCACATATTTAACCTTTGATTCACATCGATTCCAACTGTTGGTTCGTCTAAAATCAAAAATTTTGGCTTGGTTACGAGGGCTTTTGCAATCATCAATCTTCGCCTCATCCCTCCAGATAAAAATTTTGTATTTGTATCGGCTTTATCTTTTAATTCAAAGGCTATCAAGATTTCGTTAATTTCTTCATCATTATTTTCGATTCCGTAATACCCTGAATGCAACTTTAAAGTCTCCTTCACTGTGAAAAAAGTATCATAGATGATTTCTTGATGAACGACCCCAAGCGATTTTGTGGCTTCAATTCTATTTTTATCGATATCATATCCGCCAATTTCTATAAAGCCGGAAGTTTTGATTATATGTCCAGATAAAATTCCTACTAAAGTAGATTTCCCTGCACCATTTAATCCTAATAATGCAACTTTTTCACCACCATTTATTTCGATATTAATATCATTTAATGCATTAAATCCATTTTTGTAGATTTTATTGAGATTTTGAATTTTTAAACTCATTCGTTTGCCGCGCTCACAAACATTGCTGGTAGATCATATTCTGAATTATCTTTTGCGTCAATCGTCTTCTGAGATGATTTATTGTGAGAATTTTCGATTCTTTTGATAATTTTTTCATATTCTTTATCTATTTCTGCACTCATAATGAAAAGTAAAATTTAATTTATTAAGAATTAGTGTATAAAAAAAATATTAAATATTAATTAATCACAACATTATTCTCTTTTTTCTTAAAAAGTCTAATAACTTTTTGAGCGAAAATCACAAATAAATTATTCCCCGCAACATTTCCAAGTGTGATGACGGAGTCGAAAGCGATATAAAATGCGAGAATGAGGCCGACCATATCATCGTTAAACCCAAGGATTGATTTAAAAAATGGTAAAGTTACGATAATCGAGCCAGCTGGGACACCAGAGCCGGCAAATTTATTTAAGCAAAAGTACATTCCGAAAAGGGCAAAATGAGAGTATGATGGCAATGGAACTTTGAAGCATGTCATAATGATTAACGCAGCAATAGAAACCGCCATAGAAGACCCCATCATGTGAAAATTTACAATTATAGGTGTTAAGCTTTGTGCTAATAAAGGATCTTTTGTGTTTTTTTCGTTCGCTTCTAAAGAAAATGGGAGTGCTGATGCGCTTGAAGTTGTCGAGAATGCGGTGACCATTGCGGGAAGGGTGTTGAAAAAAATTTCTTTCAATCTTGATAGCTTGAAACTAGAAGCGATAACAAACCAAAAAGCAAGATATCCAAGTATTAATACGATAACGGATAAAGTTGCAAAAAGTTGACTCTCGAACATTTGCTTTAATTCGCCTTCTCTTAACATTTTAAGTAAGAATCCAGCTATAAAAAGTGGTAAAATCCGAGTAAATATTTTCGACATAAAGAACATAGCTAGTTTGTTGACTTTGTTTGCAAAAGACTCAACTTTTGGTAAAGAAAAAAATGAGCACATTATCCCTGTTAGTAACCCGAAAATTAATGCCACTCCATTATTAAAAACTTTTTTTATAAATGGCGGGATTAAGCCGACTAAATCCAAATCAAATGCAGGGTATATTTTTTGAACTGAAGAGATTGCTATTTCAGAGATGCCTGAATCTTGAATTACAGCTTTTCCAACGAAATAAGCGACGCTCATGTTGATGAAATTTGATAAAGTCAAACCAAGCAAGATGCCGATTGTAAATAGGAATCCTCCTTTTGGTATTTTGGCGAAGGCCGATGCAATTGCTCCAAAAATTAAAAATGGCAATATAAAAACTAAGGCTGATTTGAGAGTTAAGCTCATCGCATACAAATAAGATATCGCTTCAATAGGAATTATTTGATAAGTAAAGAGGCAAATCGCAATCACGAGCAACATTTGAACTAAAATTTTGTCTCGCAAAAGATACCAAGCGTGAAGAAAAAAATTTTTTTTGAGGATGGTGTTGTTGATATCAATCATAATTTAACCAATAAGCGATGTTATTTTTGTCCGTAACTATACTTGTTTAATCAGAATACTCTAATTATAAGGATTAAGTATCCTTATATTATAACA
>CAIPFW010000002.1 GCA_903864455.1 uncultured Anaplasmataceae bacterium
AAACTTCAAACTTAGCTCGATTTCCTTCTGTAAAGTGCCTTAAAATGCGATTTATTTTCGCATGGTTGCTGAATTTTAAGTGTAAAACAAACGCAGTGGGTTTACTTATAAATCTTTTTCAAAATATTTAATTTTATAATATCTTTTTTAAGAAATACCTGTATAATTCTAGCATTATATTAAATAATTTTATGTTAATTGTCGCTTAACTTAAATATATTAAACATGTATTGAGTGGTAAAATAATATTATGACTATTTTAAGTAGCATTAAGTCTATTTTTGATAAAGTGATTCAGAAAAAGGATCAACTTTTAGATAAAAATAAATTTAATTCAAAGGATGAAAGAGTAGCAGATTATCTTGAGAGCGAGGATTCATCATCTAATGATGAAGCTGATCAGATTGATATGACGTTAGATATTCACGGAATAAATCCATCTCATCGTAAAAATTTCAAACCGCAAGGGGCTGATGATGATGGTTTTGATTGGTTTGCAGATCGATACGAAAGCCTTATCGTGCAAAGAAATATTGCAGTTTTTTTATTAATCATAGCAATTGTTTCTGTTGGTTTAACTGGTGTTTCCCTTGCAGTAATTACGAAAAGTAAAACAATTGAACCATTTGTGATTGAGATTGAGAGAAAACAAGGAATCGTTACATACGTGAACAACAATTCAAAAAACCAAGAATACACTCAGGATGAAGTACTACGTAATTATTTCATCAAAAAGTATATCGATGCGAGAGAAACTTTCGATCCAAACAACTATAATTATAATTATTATAAAGTTGTGAGATCTATGTCGAATGAAGCGACTTACAGACAGTTTTTATATGGCTTGAGAACGAGCAACAAAGACAGCCCTATGGTTGTTTTTGCCCGTAATGAATCATCAACTGTAAATATCGTCTCGATTAGCATCTTGAAAGAAAATGTTCTTCAAGTGAGATTTGTCGTAGAAGGAAGGTTTTCTGATGGTAAAATCACTCGATTAAATAAAATCGCAGTGATAGAATATGATTTTTTAGATCTTGAAGTTTCAGAAGAAAAAAGATACATTAATCCATTAAGCTTTATTGTTAATAGTTATAGGTCAACTGATGAAAACATACAACAAAATTAAATTATTATTTTTTGTGATTTGCGGAGTATCTTTTGCAAATTATAATATCTCCTTCGCTCATGCAGATGAGCCAGTTACGATGGATAGCAGAATTAAAACTTATATTTATAACCCTAATGAAGTTTTTCCAATCGTTCTACATTATGGATATCATAATCACATCGATTTTCCTAAAAATGAATTTATTAAAAATATCATCGTTGGAAACAAAGCTGATTGGGAGATTACAAATAATGGAAATCGAATATTTTTACAAACTTATTCAAGGTCGGCTCATACAAATATGACTGTCATTACAAACAAAAGAACATACGAATTCGATTTAGTTGCAAAAGGTGAGCTTCAAGAAGCGGATTATGATTTAGCATATGCGATTAAATTTTATTATCCTGAAGAAGCGAGAGTTGTTGATACAAAATTTAATACGAATGATGATTTGGTTACAATGGAAATTGCAGACTTAGTCCAAGGAAAAATTAATGCGAATTACGTATACAAGGGGGATAACGAACTTACTCCATTAGTTGCATTCAATGATCAAAAATTTACATACTTAAAATTTAAAGATGGAATTGTACCAAAAGTTGAAACTTTTACAAAAAATAATGGAAAAAAAGAAGTAAAAATTTTTAGCTATAATGGATACCTCATTGTTAATAATATTTTTCCTAAAATTAAATTATCATACAACAAGAAGGTTGTTTTTATATATAATAAAGGATTGTAAATTGAGTTTGATTGATAAATTAATTTTTTGATTTTGGTTTAATATGAAAAATGATAATAATAAAAATATAAATAATGATGAAAATCAAGATGAATACGAAGAGCCGGTCGAAGGTTATGAAGAGAGTCCCATAGAGGAGAAATCTCAAAAAAAGAAAAAGCTTTTGGCATTAGGTGGGATATTAGCTTTCGCAGCCATATCTTTGTTTTGGATTTTTAAAGGTGATAGTGACAATTCAGAAAAACCAAAGCAGGTAATTAATTTTGCCGATGAGTTTAATAATGAAAAAAGAAAAGATGAGGAGAAATTAGATATCATCGCTCCAACAATAAAAAATCAATTTGATATTAATGAAATCACGCAACCAAAAACTCCAGAAATCATTCAGCAACCATTAGAAATCAAAATGCCAGAGCAACCAAAAATAGAGCAAATACCAAAGCAAATTGAAATACCGAAAATAGAAGAAGCGCCCAAGCAAAAGGAAGAAATGATAATAAAGCCAATTGAAAATAAAAATCTTGTAGAGACTGCGCTTCCACTCATTTTAGGCGTTGAGGAAAAAAAAGAATTACCTCCGTTACCAACATCAGATCAAGTATCAAAAGGAGGTGGCTCTGGAAATGCAGGAAATGCTCAGAATCCAGAAAATGATTATAGAGCGAGAAAAAGATTTGCAAATGTTTTGTTGATTGGTGGAGGTGGTGGAGAGGGTCAAACACCAGAAAGCAAAGAAGCGGAAAAAAAGAATGAATTTATAGATTTGATAACAGGTAGAACGAATAAATTACATACAAAACCAAGCGGTTTTGCAAAAATAACTGATTCTTATGTTGGTATGAAGGATAGGATGATATTGGCTGGTAAAATCATCGATATCGTTTTAGAAAGTAGAATTTCTACAGCTTCAAAGGAGGGCGGTATAATTCGAGCAATCGTTTCAAGCGATGTTTATTCCGAATCTGGCAATAATATTCTTATTCCAGCGGGGTCAAGAGTGATAGGTGAGTATACGAATACTAAAAAAAAAGAGGGTAATACAACCATGCTCAGAGTGGAAGTTGGCTTAAGTAGAATTATTCGACCGGATGGTATAGATATTTTATTAGGTGGAGTTCCAATTACAGATCCACTTGGTGGAAAGGGAATTGTACCTGATCACATTTATACAGGTGTGGGAAAATCTATTATGAATAGTATATTGGTTGGTGCGCTATCTTTAGGGGCATTTTATGCTGGTAAAGCGGTTGATAATTCTTTTGCGGATAAGAAGCAACCAATTATAGTGAATAATTTTGGAACTGGAAATAATGGAACGCAGGATAAACCACAGCAAGATAGCACAACTGATGAGTCGAATTCTACGATCAAAGATATAGTTGATAAAGTCACAGAGAATTTGAAAAATACAATTGGTGATGGCAAGGATATAGAGCCAGTTCTTGTTGTTGACCAAGGTAAAAAATTATCAATTTTAATGAATAAAGATATAGTTTTCGCTGATGAAAATGCATTTGTATTTTTTCCAGGTGAGTTGAACTCGTTGTTGAGAGATTGTTGTAAAGATTATTTGAAGTAAAAAAATATGAGCACCGCTTTAAATACATATCTCGAGCCTCTGAATGAGATTTTCGATAGAGACGGTGTGAACGAGGTCTGCGTTAATCAACCAGGAGAGGTTTGGATTGAAAATAAAGGTGAGATTACAATGGAAAAAATTCCAGCTTTTGATTTTGATCATCTGCAGGCCATGGCTTATTTAATTGCAGAATCCACTGAGCAAAAAATCTCTGGTGAAAATCCATTGCTTTCTGCAACTTTACCAAACGGTTTTCGTGTGCAAATCGCCATGCCACCAGCATGCGAAACGCAAAAAATAATTTATGCGATACGAAAACCATCAACTTTGCAATGGTCTTTGGATGATTATGAGAAAATGGGTGCTTTTGACCAGACGGTCGTTGCAAAAAAAGAGCTGGATGAGGATATAGTCAAATTAATGGAGCTCATAGAGCAGAAAAAAATCAAAGAATTTCTTCGATCAGCCGTTCTTTTTAAAAAAAATCTTATTATTTCAGGTGGTACATCGACGGGTAAAACAACTTTCGCAAATGCCGTTTTTAGAGAGATTCCAACACATGAAAGGCTTATAACGGCTGAGGATGCAAGAGAGATTCAACTTCCCGCACATGGTAATAGAGTTCATCTACTCGCTTCGAAAGGCGGGCAAGGTCGAGCGAAAATTACTACGCAAGATTTGATTGAAGCGTGCTTACGTCTTCGTCCAGACCGAATTATAGTTGGTGAATTGCGTGGGTCAGAGGCCTATTCTTTTTTGAGAGCGATTAATACAGGTCATCCTGGGTCGATTTCAACGCTTCATGCTGATACCCCACTCATGGCGATTGAGCAGTTAAAATTGATGGTGATGCAAGCCGGACTTGCGATAAATGCAGAAGAAATAAGAAACTATGTGATATATGTAGTGGATGTCATTGTGCAATTAAAAAGGGGTGAAAAAGGTCGAAGATATATTTCTGAGATTTTATTTACTCAGACGCTGAGAGATAAAATTCATTGATGGATTCACTTTCTCAAATTCTTTCTTTCATTCACAACGGCAACCTCATTGGAGCTCACTCGCTCCTCTTGAATCTGAGGTTTCACAATACTCGTAGCGTTTTTTATTGTTGTTGAGGTTGGGCTTTTTTTCGCTGTGCTTATTATTTTTTCTTTCATTCCTTCTGATAAAGCAGTTCTTCGAAGCAAAAAATTTGAAATAATTGGATATTTATTTCGCAATGATATTGCTATCCAAAACTTAGAAAAATTCAAAATCAATAAAATAAATTTTAAAAAAAGATATGGGGCGACGATATATCCGATGAGCTTCCCCGTCTCAGAGATTGGAAGATTTGACCGATTATAATAATAATATTTTAGATACCCCCAAAAATATTTGAAAACAACCTCGGGTCTGTTGATTAAATTATGAATTTTGATTAAATGAGTGCCATAATTCATTCCAAAATATAAGTATGATGAAAGAAAAATCGATATGCATGCCAGAAGAATAAATTTTCCGTAGCGTAGAAATACCATCAACACCTTGTCGAACAGCATTGAAAAAATAAAAAATTTGCTTCCGCCAAATCCCATCATCTAATTTTTTTGACTAATATATCATTATAATATATTTTATTCACCATATTC
>CAIPFW010000003.1 GCA_903864455.1 uncultured Anaplasmataceae bacterium
ATAATATATTGATTAATTTTTTATGAATAAAGTTTTAATCGTCGATTTCGGGTCTCAATATACTCAACTCATTTCCCGAAGAATTCGCAGTTTGAATTTTTATTGCGAAATTGTTCCTTGTTACAAAAAAGATTTATACGAATTTTCAAAGAATTTTCAAGCCATAATTTTAAGCGGTGGACCAAATTCTGTTCATGAGAGCGGTGCTCCAACAATAGATGAAAGAATTTTTTCATCAGAAAAGCCAGTTCTTGGCGTTTGTTACGGTATGCAGCTTATGTCTCACAATCTTGGTGGACGAGTAGAAGCGGGAGAAATTAGAGAATTTGGAGGAGCTGAAATAAAAATTTTAAAACATTCGCCATTAACGGACGGTTGGTGCGATGAGGGTCGGCAAATCAAAACTTGGATGAGCCATGGCGATTGTGCAAAAAAAATTCCTGATAATTTTGAGATTTTAGCGATTTCAGAGAACAATAATATTGCGATTATTGGCGATGAAAAAAGAAAAATATACGGCATTCAATTTCATGCTGAGGTCGACCATACTACAAATGGTAATCAGCTGTTGTTGAATTTTTTAACAAAAATAGCGTCTTTGAAACCAGACTGGACGATGCAAAATCTTATTGAAACAAAAACTCATGAAATAAAAAATCTTGTGAGTGATGATGATATCGTGATTGCTGCGGTGAGTGGTGGCGTTGATTCTACGGTTGCATCGATTCTTCTCAGCAAGGCTGTTGGAAACAGACTGCGATGTATTTTTGTTGACACAGGTTTGTTGCGAGAAAATGAAGGTGACCAAGTTCAACAAATGTTTCAAAAACATAATATTAATATTGATCGTATTAATGCTGAAGAAACTTTTCTTCATGAGTTGAAAGGAGTGTCCGACCCAGAACAAAAAAGAAAAATTATTGGTCGACTTTTTATTGAAATTTTTGAAAAAGAAGCCAAGAAATATTCGAATGCGAAATTTTTGATGCAAGGAACTTTGTATACAGATATTATTGAGTCTGTTTCGCCAAACGGATCGCCTAGTGCAACAATAAAATCTCATCACAACGTTGGTGGCTTGCCAGAAAAAATGAATTTTAAATTGATTGAGCCGTTGAAAGATTTGTTTAAGGATGAGGTGAGAAAGCTAGGCGTTGAGCTTGGAATTAGCGATGACTTTTTAAAAAGACATCCTTTTCCTGGACCCGGATTAGCGATTCGAATTGACTGTGAAATCACGAAAGAGAAGGTTTTACTCGCTCAAAAAATTGATGCGATTTTCATGAATTCGATAAAAGAATTTGGAATATACGATCAAATTTGGCAAGCTTTTGCTTTTTTGAGTGATATGAGAGCTGTTGGAGTGATGGGTGATGGGCGGACTTATGACAGAGTTTGCATTTTGCGAGCAATTACTTCGTTGGATGGCATGACTGCTAAAGTTTATCCTATGACTCATGAGCATTTAGAAATGATTGCAAATAGAATTGTAAATCAAGTTCGTGGAATGAATAGAGTTTGCTATGACTATACGTCAAAGCCGCCTGCGACAATCGAGTTTCAGTAGATTATTTGTGGGGTGTTGTATCGTTGTCTTTGCTGGCTTGATCTACATTTAAATTCTCGCTTGGCATGGAAATCACAACATATTCTTCTCCATCTATATTTTCATCTTTTGACTCGATTGTTGGATTTTCTTGATTTAAATTAAAATTATTTTTTGTCATCGAAGCTATTGTATATTCTTCTCCTTCATAAATTTCATCTTTTAAATCTATGTGTTGATTTTGCAAACATACAGAAAGAAATTCAACAAAATTTTTTTTATCTATGTATTTCAATTGTTGCGCTCCAGAAATATATGCAGTATATATACTTAACTCATCATCATTGAAGCTTTTGCTACCATTTCTGTTCGTATATTCTTTGATTAAAATTGGTACAACTTGCTCTGCTATTTTTTGATATTCTTTATCCAAATACTTGCTATTTGTTAATTTGTCTATGGTGTCTTTAAATATAGGGTTGTAATTATCATCGACATTCATCCCTGTAGTCAATAAATTTTTTCTATTTATTGATTCATCGTTTTGAAGTTGTACTTTTATCGATCCATCCATTTTTATTTCAGCGTTTTCTATGAGTGTTTTAACGTATTCAGCATTTTTTGTATCGTTCATCTGTATCATGAGAGTGATTTCCCAGTGTTTGCCATTATAAGTTTTATCAAACAAAATTAAACCCATTGCATTTCCCCTTAAATAAAAAATTCC
>CAIPFW010000004.1 GCA_903864455.1 uncultured Anaplasmataceae bacterium
AAATTTCTTGATAAATAATTATTTATCAAGAAATTTAAGAAAATGCAATGGGTTTATTCATCAATTTAGACACCTTGTCTATCTATCTATCTTTATTTCCATTCAATCATGAGTCTCCTCTAGCAAATCCGCTAACTTTATATTTTAAATTATTAACAAATGATTTAGCGTTTTCTTTGGTATTTGATGCTTTTTCTTTGACGTTTTGACTTAAAGTTTGTTTTGTTTGGTCGAAAGACATAAACTCTATACTTTTTGTTAATTGATCCATATCCATTTGCTGAGAGGCTTTCTTGCTCTTTGAATCGTAAAACATAAAAATAAAATCTTTGTAATACGCCTTAACACTATTCAATATTTTATCTTTCTTATCCTGATCATGGCCCTCTAAAATCTTTTTGTGTTTTTCATTAAAAAACAATGTTGGTCTTAAAACTTCCGCAATTATTTTTTTTGTCTCATCTTCTGGATCCTGAATCTCTTCTTGAACTTTCTTTAAAGCTACAGCAAAGCCAGGCTTGTCATCTAAAAAGACCATCATCTTTTCGTCATTCAAAACTTTAATTATCTTGCCGCTCTTGTCTTTAGAAGTTCTAACCCAAGAATCTGGAGCCCAATAAGGACTTTCCACTATCACTTCGTTTTTAAAGTCTGGATTCTTCATTAATTTTCCCGTACAAGATCTTATATCTTCATCAAAGAAAAATCTGATACATTTTTGGTCTGGGAGAATTGGATCTTCACAATCTGTTCTAATAATTACTTTTGAACCTATGAGTTCGCCATTTTTATCTTGCGGTTGAAACCATCTCAAATGTTGAGACAAAGATTTATTTTTTTCTTTTTTTGGGTCAACAAAGTATCCATGTTTTTTCCAGAATTTATCATCATTCGAAACATATTCACCACCTATCTTATTTAAATTTTTAAAAATATTAGCTTTTTGAGTTAATGATGGTTTCGATCCAAGATATTCTAAATTCTTAATATTCTCTTTTGCATGAATGCCAATAGTAAATTTATCATCTACATCCCTAAGGAAATTTTGAGCCTCCTGTTCGAACTCATCAACTGTATATTTCTCCAGCAAATTAACATCAAATTCAATTTTGTATTTTTCTTTAAATGCATTTAAATCATCCAACTTCTTATCAAGCTTTTCTTTGATAGCTTCTTTCTGGTCGTTATTGGCATTATCTTTGGTAGCAGTTTCATACTCGTTTATAATTGCTTTATATTGTTTTACAAGCTCATTTGCATCGTAGTATATTTTTATCATTCCATCAGCGAGTGAGGCTAAATCGATCTCTTTTGCAAGATAGTCATAGCAAGAACCATCGGCATTCTCTGTATTAAAACTTCTTAACTTTTGCAAAGTTTCCTTTTGAATTTTACTTTTATCATCTTGAGTGATGAGCTCGAATTTATCAATCAACATCTTTAAATCTCTTTCATTTATCAATTTATGAGTGAGAGTTCCGCTTTCAGTCTTATGTTTGAATAAATGATAAATCTCGTTTCTTAAGCTAACAATTAATTTTGCTTTTATTTCAACTAATTCATCTCGCTTTTCTGTCTCTTTCTTCAATGCATCAGAAATCTTTACTTTAACGGCCTGAACACCATCTTTTGCAGGAGCGATTTCAATCTCATTATTCAAATCAATCAGAGTCTGAATAGCATCATTCTTTTCCTCTTTAAAATTATTCTCAGCGATCAATTCATTGATTTCTGTTATTTTATTTTCAATAGCTGTTAAATTATTCGAATCAATTTTAAAATTTGGTTTCGAAATAAAATTTTTCAATTCGTCTCTTAATTCGTAGAGTATTTTTTTCTTATTGGATGTATTCTTCGCTTCTTTAGCTTCTAGAGCTTTGTATTCTGCAGTGGCTTTGATTTTCTCTAATTGATTGTTTAGATTTACAATCTCTGCATTCGCTTCTCTGATCTTGTTTTGATCTCCTTGGTGCGTTTCTATATTTTTCTTTTGTTTTTTAATATTTTCGTTTATTCGATTTATCTCTTCCTGCAATTCTTTCTCTTTTTTAGAACGACGAATTCGTAAAGTAAAACTCAATCCAGCTCTTTTTTCATCTATTTTCTCTTTTGATTTTGTCGTGTATTTTTCTTGTATTTTTTGTCGATCTATTTGATTATTATCGCCATTCTTAGTCCAATACTCTTTATTTTTTTGAATTTCATCGACAGTAAGAGCCTTACTTTTTATTCGATTCACATCATGCACAAGAAATTTGTCATTAGGAGTTGTCATATTATTTCCTCTTTAATAATTTGA
>CAIPFW010000005.1 GCA_903864455.1 uncultured Anaplasmataceae bacterium
ATGTTCTTCTGACATTTCCCCCAAAGTGATGGAATCTTTTAAATCGCATCCATTGCGTCTTTCTAAATAAATGTTCGCTAGCTCGCTATTAATAGGTTCCTTTTGATGCAAGTGAACAAACTCACTCCATTTCATAAGAGCCTTTGGTATATTCTCAGATAATACGTACTAAATTGCATTCAATCGAGCGTTAAAGTTTTTCCTCTCATTCTTTTCATAATCGATTCCAATATCGTTAAAAAATTTTTTATTCAAATTATATAAAGTATACAAGGAACAAAAATTTGTGCTACCTTGATCTGCAATTTTTGTAGTATTTGTTACTTCAATTGCGATTGAAGAGTCGTGCATGCATTTCGAAAAAAGATATTGAAACCATTGCGATAAATCCTCTCCATTTGAATTCATGATGCCAATTTTAATTTTCTTCCCATTCTCTGTTTTTTGTATTTTTATTCCAATTGCATGATTTGTTATATAGCGATAACGAGTATAATAATTGATACTTAAGGGAATATTTAGCTCTTTGTAATTTTCAAGATTTTCATATATTTGCTTTATTATATCGATGTCTTCATTAAAAATAGTAAGCTTTTCATTAGATCGATCTGATGAAAAAAATGGAGTGATAATTTTCAAATGAATAAGATTAAAAAATGCAAAGAGTGCATAGGAATGAGATATGGTGCCGCCAGCATGACCATTGAATCTGTTCTCAGTTTTCAATAATCCGATATTTTCCAATACGCATTTTTTACTTCTATAATTATCTACTTCCTCTTCCTGAAAATAATTTTTTTCGTATATATTGTAAGATTTTTTGCGTGTATTGTTATTTTCATATTTATGAATACATATAGATATTATCCTTTGTGCAAGCGTTCTTGCATATGATACGAGTATTTCTGTTGGCAATTCAATTGTTATCGTTGGTGATACGAGTGTTGCTACTGGTAATATTATTGCCGATACAGCTAATAAAATTTTTTTCTTTGTTGATCGTTTCTCGCTTTTAATACCAGTATCATCTTTATTTTCATTGACTATATGTTTTTCAAAAAAGTCTTTATGTTTTTCATTTAATTCATCTATTGTTAATTTTGTTTTTCTATTATTATCCATCTTTTAATTTAATTTATTTAGTAAGTATATTGATATTTTTATTTGATGTCAAATTATTGTTATTTTTTAATAAATAGTGTGACAATGCTAGATAAATAATTAAAAGTATATTTTTCGCTCAACAAAAATATGTGACGATTTCATCATTGAAATAAAAATTTCATTTTAAAACATTGTTGAATGATGTATAAATATAGTAAAGTATATTTTGTCAAACATCATGAAAATTGCATGTGTCGCAAGTCATAAAAATTCAAAATCAACGGAATTTATAAAAATCATCTCCGAGCAATACAAAGAAATAGAGATATACGATGACCTCATCTCTATCAAAGATAGCGATTGCGATGTTTTGATTGCGGTTGGTGGAGATGGGTTTGTTTTGCGAGTATTGCATAAAATTTTACAATTTAAAAAGAATAATCAAATCTCGGTTTATGGTTTAAATCGTGGAACTCTAGGATTTTTATTGAATAATTTTTCCTCTCAGGGTGAAAATTTAATTGAGAAAATCAATCAAGCTTCTAAAGTTTCGCTATCGCCATTGAAAATTTCTATGGAAGATTCTTCATATAAAATTCATACGATATATGCGATTAACGAAATTTCTTTGATAAGACAGACATATCAAGCCGTTCATATAAAGCTTATAATAAATGGAGAGGTAAAGATAGAAAATTTAATAGGAGATGGAATTTTGTTGTCAACGGAAGCGGGTTCAACAGCGTACAATTTATCAGCTGGTGGGGTCATTATTCCACTGGGTTCAAATTTACTCACCGCTACTGCAATTAATCCATTTCGTCCAAGGGGTTGGCATAGAGCTATCATTAAAGATGACTCAATTGTTGAATTTGAAATTTTGGAAGATAAAAAAAGACCAGTTTTAGCGTGCGCAGATTTCCATCAATTTTATTTTATAAAAAGAGTCAGAGCGGAAATAGACAAGACTTTTCAATATTCTTTGTTGTTTAATGAAGATACGCATTTATCAACAAAAATTATGAACGAGCAATTTTTACATGCTGAGTCTTGATTATCAAGATCATTACATGATTACAAAAATTCAAAATTCAATGTTCGAATCAATAACTCGATAAAAAAACTTTAAGCTTGTTTAGAATTATTTTGTTTATTTTGCCCCTCTGAAGAAGTAAAAGTTTGTTGAGTGTTTGGGGTAGTAAACAATTTTTTTAACAATGCAAGAATTTGATCGATGATGGGTTTTAATTTAGGGTTTTTTTCTCCTTTTTCTTTGAGAAACTTCGTTACATCTTCTAAGAATTTGCTATCCTCTGTTGTGTCGCTTTTCTTATCAGCGTTTTGAGTGTTTTCCGTTTCGTTCTTTTCAGAAATAATTGTATTCTCTTGTTTGTTTTTTTCTACTTGTTTTTCTTCTTCTACATCCTTAATTTCATTTTCTTTTATTAATTCTTCATGTTGCTTAGGATCGATCATTGGTTTGAGAAGATTGAATAGCTGAACTTTGCTAATTCTTTTATCGTCCATACGGACATTATTTTCCATTCCGTTAATTAATGCTCTTGTAATACTTTTATCTACAGAGCAAGTAGGCATTGTTGTGAAAAAGCCATTAACCATAGTCATCTTAGATATTTGATTCCAGTCATTACCCCTAAATTTACCAAAAAAGCTCTGGATTTTTTTCGTTTCTTCTTTGGAAAAATAATTCTGATAGCCGATGAGATTTTTATCATTGCTCTTTACAAGAATTGCATGATTTGATGACCCTGTGTTGCTATCGTTATATATATGAAACGTAACTTTTTCATCTTTCATCAATGAATTGAAAAGTCGAATTTCACCATCCGTTAAGGTGATTTTGTTATTTTTTGTTGTTTTGCTTTTCTTATCAGCGTTTTGAGTGTTTTCCGTTTCGTTCTTTTCAGAAATAATTGTATTCTCTTGTTTGTTTTTTTCTACTTGTTTTTCCTTTTTTGTATTCTTAATTTCATTTTCTTTTATTAATTTTTCATGTTGCGCAGGATCGATCATTGTTTTTAAAATTTCAAGAAGTCTAGATTTATCAACTTTATCCTCAGGAAATTCATTTGTGATGCTTTTACTTACAGCGCATCGTGCGGCATATGTAATTGGACCTTCAATAGTGCATTGAGATATATCATTGCAATCTGTGCCGCAAAATTTATTGAAAAGGTTTTTTGCTGCAGTTCTATCATCTGTTAGATAATTTTTACCTTTCTTTGTGTCTTCAATTGCGAGAAGTTTATTTGACCCAATATCACTATGAAAGTAAAGAAAGAAATTAATATCTTCATTTTTCATCAATGAATTGAAAAGTATAATTTCATCATTCGTTAAGGTGATTTTGTTATTTTGTATATCCATAAAATTTTATTATTAAATAATTATGAAATCATTATAGCATAATTAATTTTTTAATGTCAAGTATATTTGAAATATCAAGCTCATTTCATCGATTACAAAACTTTAAAATTCGATGTTTGAATCGATGGCTCGATAAAAAAACTTTAATCTTTTTTAAGAAGGGTTGTTCTATCTCGCTCCTCCGAAGAAGTAAAAGTTTGTTGAGTTTTTGGCTCACAAGTAAATGAATCATTTGTACCGATATCTTCTGCGAAGCTATCAATCTCACTCTCTTTTATTAATTCCTCATGTTGAGCAGGATCGATCATTGTTTTTAAAATTTCAAAAAGCCTAGATTTATCAACTTTATTGTCAGGAAATTCATTTGTGATGCTTTTACCTACAGAGCACCTTGCTGCTCCTAGAGGAGCTCTATCTACACTACAGTTCCCTGTGTGATTTCGATTATTGCCGTGGAATTTACTAAAAAATTGCGATATTTCATGTTGCTTAATAAAATCTAGATTTTTCTTGTTATGAGCGACAGCAAAACCTTTATCCGGATACATATCTCCATTGCAGTAAAGAAAAAAATTTATATCTTTGTTTCTCAGTAACGAGTTCAAAAGTATAATTTCTTGATTGTTTAGAATAACTGGTGGGCAGAAATTAAAAGATTTAGCTAGAAATTTTGAAATTTTATCGAGTATTGGTTTCGATTTAAAATCAGAATTACTTTCTTTTTCAAGAAAAGAAAGTAAAGATTGAAGGTGATCTATGTCTTTACTTTCTCTGATAATTGTATCAAGTATATTTTTAAATATCGATTGAGTTTGTCCTCGCTCTTCAAGATAATTTTTGATCTCGTTAAAAGATTTTTCATACTTTTTAAAAGCATCTTTTAAAATTGGTAATATTGTTTTTTTGGTAAAAAATATCCCCTTGAGTTTATATTTTTCATCATATGCGATTACATTACGTCCAAGAAAATGCATTCCATTCAATTCGTTTACATAGCCATTTTCATATAACTTTGGAATTAGATTTTCATCGTTTTTATATATTGCGTTCAATAGAGATTCCATCTTTTTAGTATTTTTTATATGCTTTGCATCTTTTATATATCCTCTATCAATGATGGAAATTGCATCGTTTTGAAAAGAAATGACGAAATGTTGCGTTCGGATTTTTTCGCATATAGAGAGAAAAATAATATTGAGCTCATCAAGTGGATCGCTATTTAATTTATCGATTTCATTCTTTGCATTTTCTTTTGTGTTTATACTATTAATTTTATCTTTTTGTATCAAAACGTTCTGCTGCGAAGAATTTATTCTTGTTTTTAGAATTTCGAGTAGTATATATTTATTAACTTTATCATCAGGGAATTGATTGGTGATATCAATGCTTACGGAGCATACTGCAGTGTTTGCAATGTAATCGCGTATAGAGAGATTGGATACATCATTTCGATTACCGCCATCAAATTTATTAAAAAGTCTTTCTATTTTCCATCGATCAAAGCGTGAGAATCCTTGTTCTGTTTTTTCATCTTTAATTATAAGCGCTTTATTTAAACCAATATCCGAACTGCTAACGAGAAAGAAATTTATATTTTCATCAACCAATAATGAATTTAGAAGTTCTATTTGCATGTCTGTTAAAGTGATTTTCCCACTTTCTTCGCTGTAAATACTGTTGATGCTGCCACCATTCAATATTTCGGCATAAAGTTCACCTGCAGATGAAGCAATTGATTTTGTGATTGAGTGATTATTATCAGCTATATTTTTAAATATAATGCTCTTTGTATATAGTTTATCTAATAATAACTTCCACATCTCGAGCTCAGTATGTTCATCAAGCACATTTGATTCTGTTGATTGTTTTGTAATAGTAAAACTTCCATTTTCAAAAAGAATTGCAATTTCATCACGCCGTGCAGCAGATAAGAGTGTGTGGAGAAATGTATCAAATTCTTCATTTGTTAACAAACTTTTTTTATTTTCTGTATACATATAGTTTATTTTTAAAAAATAATATAATTATTGTAATATAATTAATTGTTTAATGTCAAGTGCTTTTGTAATAAACCCATTGCATTTC
>CAIPFW010000006.1 GCA_903864455.1 uncultured Anaplasmataceae bacterium
ATAACATAATTGATTTTTTATATGAAAATATATATTATTGACACAAAAAAACACAAATTTTTAATTTGTTTTGTATTCCATACTAGCTTTTTTATATATTATATATATTCTATATAAAATATATATAATGAGCTTTTTATGTTTTGGCTTATTTTACCATTAATTCTGATGACTTTTGCCATCGGCACGGAAAAGTATGTGATAGTTGGTATCATTTCAAATATCGCTAACGACCTCAATATTTCCCTTCCCGACGCAAATCTTCTGATTACCTATTATGTTTTCGGAATTTCGATTATGGGTCCATTTTGGATTGTGATGTTAAGAAAAGTCAACAAACTTTATAGCTTGTTGTTTTTAACCGCAACCTTTGTCATTGGAAACGCAATCGCTTGGTATACATCAAGCTATGCGATGCTTCTGACAGCGAGGATTGTAGCGTCTTTCACTCATGCACCCTTTATCGGCATTGCAAGTATTTTTTTATCAGAGAAATTCAATCATAAAGCTCCAAAATACATTGCAATTCTTTACGGCGGACTTACAGTCGCTAATATTATAGGTGTTCCTCTTGGAACAATTATCGGTCAGAATTACGGATGGCATGCAACTTTTGGAATGATTTCATTACTGGGAGTTGTGAGTTTACCTGCGCTTTATTTTTTATTGAGAGGGGCTACCAAGTCAGTTGATGGAAATCAAGAAAGCGAAAACAAAAATACAATCAAGTTAAATGATGAATTCTTAATATTTTTCAGAAAAAAAGAAGTGATTGTGACTTTATTAATGAGTATATTTTCTTTTATATCGCTTTTTATCACCATCACTTATATGAGCGTAGTGCTGATGAAAATTGCAGGTTTTTCAAAGCAGCAGCTCGGATATATTTTGTCATTTCTTGGAATTGGTATGACTCTTGGGACGTTTTGCGGAGGAAAGTTTTACAGGGCGAAGTGTGAGAAATTGTTTTCATTCGTAAAAAATAAAAAAGAATCTCACTGGAATTCAAATCATTTTTTGATTATTGCTCTTTTTTTCATGATCGCGATTGAATTTGGATTTGCATATTTGAGTTATATAAAATTATTCGCAGTTTTTGGAATGTTTACTTTTGGTTTTATAACGTTTCTTATGGTGCCATTTACGCAAACTCGAATTATCGAGAAGGCTAAAGATGCGCCAAATCTCGCTTCAACTTTTAATGTTGCATCGTTTAATATAGGAAGTGGAATTGGTTCGTTGATAGCTGGCTCAGCTTTAAGATACGGTATTGGAGTTGAAAGTATACCGCTTGTAGCAATTATTCCAACTTTTTGCGTTGTTTTGCTCGCTTATTATAATGTTGTCTTGGATAGAAGAAGTCAAAACAAAGAGATTGAAGATGTTGAAAAAGAGAATGTGGAAGATGAGGATGGATTTATGGCTGAATTGAACTGAAATTTTTGAATGCCTCATTTATCAATCTTTTTGCATTATCTACCACGATTTATTATTATCTTCGTATTTTTTTAAATCATTGAAATTCGTTAAATTCCAAGACAAAATTGGAGTAATAGAAATATAATTATGAGCCATAGCATCGATATCATCTTTTATATTTGTGCCACGATCTGCAAAAT
>CAIPFW010000007.1 GCA_903864455.1 uncultured Anaplasmataceae bacterium
AATAATACAAAACAAAAAATTACTGGAGCTGGATATAAATGGGATTTTAAAATCAATGAAGTCTTCGCAGTAAACAATATTAATGATATAAAAAATGAATTTGAAAAAATATTCCCAATTGTTAAGTCAAAGAGAAAGAAATAATTTGAATTTTTTTTGATAAAATGCAATAACGCTATCCAATTTCTTGTTCATATAAATATTAACAATATTTATAATATAAATTATAAGTCATTTTTTAAAACATTCATAATATTTTGCATCCTTATTCACTAGCAATAATCGTCCCT
Organism: uncultured Anaplasmataceae bacterium; assembly: GCA_903864455.1. Classification (GTDB taxonomy): domain Bacteria; phylum Pseudomonadota; class Alphaproteobacteria; order Rickettsiales; family CAIPFW01; genus CAIPFW01. The sequence goes on from CAIPFW010000007.1 coordinate 291, forward strand.
CCACCCAACAACTTTTCACCATCATACAAAACACATGCTTGACCGGGTGAGACAAAATATTGCGGTTCATCAAGAATCACATAATTTTTATCTTTTTCAAAGCGCAATACCGCTTTTGTGTTTTTTTGCATAGATCGCAGTCTTGCAGAAACTATCTTTCCATCAAACATTTCACTCTCATTCACCCAAGTTATTTCATTAAAATGAACGATATTTTTCGCTAAAAATCTTTTTTCACCAACTATCACTTCTTTTTTCTCAGCATTAATTTTAATCACATAAAGTGGTTCAGCGTTTGAAACTCCAATTCCCTTTCTTTGTCCTATTGTGAATTGATGAATTCCATCGTGCATTCCTAATTTACGCCCATCAACGTGAAACATCTCACCGCCTTGATTTGCTGATAAATCGCTATTTTCTTTTAGAAAATTTTTATACGACCCATCCTCAACAAAGCAAATATCTTGACTGTCGGGCTTTTTTGACACTTTAATTCCAAGATGTTCGGCAATTGCGCGAGTCTGTTTTTTATGCAAATTTCCCAATGGAAAAATAAGATTTTTTAATTGTTCTGAATTTATATTATATAAAAAATAACTCTGATCTTTTGTTCTATCAGTTGCAATATATAATGAATTTTCACGTTTTAAAATATAATGCCCTGTAACTAAAAAATCAAAATTTAAATCCTTTATCAATTTAAACAAATAGTTAAATTTAATCACTTGATTGCATTTAACGCATGGAATTGGTGTGCGACCAGAATAATAATCGCTGATAAAGTTGTCGATTACTTGCTCTTTAAATTCTTTTTTGTAGTCAATTACATAATGCGGAAAGCCAAATTGTTGAGCCACTCTTTTTGCATCAGAGATATCTCTGAAAGAGCAGCATGCTCCGTCTCTTTCAACATTACTTTCGTATAATTTTAATGTTATACCTTCGACATTATATCCAGCCTCTTTGAAAAGTGCCCCACACAACGCACTATCAACTCCTCCTGACATAGCGACGCATATTTTTGCGTTCTTATTTTGATTCGTAGATCGATTGATTTCAGAAATAACATTCTCAAGCCAAGATATGATTTCATTTTTTTCGAAATTATCTTGATTTGGATTGAATTTATTAAGATGGTTTGGAATCATATTTCGGATTTTCTAAATCTGTCGTATCGATCACCACATCATCGCCTTCATCAAAGAAAACTGGAACCTGAATTGTCCATCCATTTTCTAATGTTGCAGGTTTGTATGAAGATGCTGCCGTTTGACCTTTTAATGTTGGTTCGGTTGTTTTAATTTTTACTTTTGCTTTTTTTGGTAATAAAATTTTATAAATCTCATCATTTAGTTTTATCACTCGAAATTTTCCAGCTTGCGGTATCAATTCCACAATTTCTTTATCAACTTTACTTAATGGAAATTCTTCACCCTCAACTGTGAAAATAGAATCACCATCATCGTACATATATTCATATTCATGCTCCTCAACATCAACTGTGTTGAATTTGATATCTGCATTTATAGAAAGATTTTTTTGCGAATTATTTTTTATATTTTTTAAAACTACTTTTACGGTAGACCCACCACGACCTTGCGTAACGAAATCATATTTTTTAACTTCGCATATATCGCCTTCATGTTGAACGATATATCCAGGTCTCAATTCATTTGCAACAAGGATTCTTGCCATAATTTTACTACTTGATAAGTTAATTACATTCAATAATAACAGAGAAAAAGGAAAATTTCTAATGGTTTTTTTATAAAAAAATATGAAAAAGAAGATACTTTTAGTAAGCGAAAAATCTGAATGAAAAAGTTTTTTACTATTTTTACAATTTTTGATTTTTCTTTAATTTATTTTGTAATTTTTACTTGACACAATTGTTTTTTTATATAATTTAATGTTATTATGAATTATTAGTTAATTTAAAACTATGGAAAATACTAAGATAAGTACTGTTGTTGAAATCATTTCAGTTGAAAGTGAGGAGCTTACAAAGCTTAAAGAGAAATTCAATAAATTAAAATACTCTGAGCGAGAAAAACAAGATCTACTATCGTCCATCGAGAAAGACTTTATAGATAGAGGATTGAAAATAGAAAATGAAGAAGAGAAGTACGGATATGTGATTGATATTCTCAGAGAGTTTATGCGTATAGATAAACAGAGAAAGAATACCAAATTAAAAACTTTACCAGAAACAATATGCACAAAAAAATTTAAATTAATAGAAAAAACAAAAGAGGCTGTAAAAGACCAAATTATAAGATCGGAAGGAAAATTTCCAGGTTATTTTTGGCTTTCGAGTAAAAAAACTGATATCTCTAATCGTGCTAAGAATTATATAGACAGCCTAAAGAAAGGTGCTGTAAAAAATACATTTGGATTTAATTTATGCATTAGGTCAGAAGATATAGATTACAGAGAGATATATTTTCGCAATGATGAAGATTGTGAAGAAATGATAGGGTTTATATATTTAACGCCAATACAAGTAGCAGGTTATCCTTGGTATTGGCATGACGCAACTTCATTAAATATTTTTATAGAAGAAAAATTTCGCGGAAAAAAATTTTTCGATGAGATTATCTGGAGTTATACGAACATGGCGTTAAAACACATAGCTAAATATGATGAAAACAAATTGAACATTGACTTCCACAGGAGTTTTAGAGAAGAAGGTCAAGGTTCGTTTATTAAATTAAGAGTGATTGGCGACAATACTCAGGAAGAAATTTATCGAACAAAACTTTGTAAATTAGGTTTTTTAGATAAAGTAAATTCACAAAGAAAGAAAAATGAAGACAAGAGGATGTTCAAATTCAAAGAAGGAATCGAATCAGCATTGAAAGACGAATCTTCAGAGCTCTTTAAGTTACAAGATGAATTTAAAGATAAGTTTGAGAGTAAATCTAAAAACTCAATGATTGATCAAGTTTTTACAGCAAGTTATAATTTGAAAAATTTGAACGAATCGGAGATTAAGATTATGAGTGCGATGTGCGGCATTTTAAAAGAAATCCCAGAAAGCAAAACTTTCAAGTCTTCTTATTCAGATGTCAATGTATTCGAAATTACAAAGGAGATGCTAGACAAAGTATTATTACAAAATAAAGATAAGTTTGACTTCATAGAAGGAAACCCTTCATTTGAAGATGAAAAAAATATTTTGAATTTGAGAAATACGAGTCAAATAAATAGATTAAACAGAGATGATAAATCTTTAAACCAATTGCATTTCTTTTAAACCTTCAAAATTCAATATTTTCGTCTATCTTCGGACGATAAAAACTTCAAACTTAGCTCGATTTCCTTCTGTAAAGTGCCTTAAAATGCGATTTATTTTCACGTGCTCTTTGAGTTTTAAATATAAAACAAATGCAATGGGTTTAATATTTAATGACCAGTCCTTTCTCATCGAATGAAATTTTTACACCATTTTTTCGAATGAGATATTGAAGAAAGTGAACATTTGCGTTCATTGGATTAATATCAACTTTTGATAAATTTTCAAAAATTAGATTATTTGTTTGAGAAAAAATTACTTCATTTAATTTTTTTTCAAAAATAATATGAGCTTGCCCATCTACATGCGAGATAAAAATTTTGCTATTGAAGGTCTTCGAATCAATAAATTCTTGAGTAAAAATCAAAATATGGAAAATAATTTGTGCAAGAAAATCTTTCAGCTCTTTTATATTTTTATCAAAATGAATTTCAAATACATGAAAAACTTTACTCCAATCCTGAATAATTTGAGATATACCAATACAATATTCATTGTTTGTCATGCAATATGAATATCGAGCGATATTAAGACAATGAATGATGTTTTTTGAAGAGTCATCAATAATGCTGAATAATTGAGAGTTTTTTTGATTGTCATGAAAGCTTGAAGCGCACAACATGATAGAATTTACAGGATTCGCTATATCGTGACAAAGCATATTTATAGCATTTTGAAAAATTTTTAATATAAATCCATCAGAATCGCTAACAATATTCATTTAATATGAGTAACACAATTTTTAGTTGAATTATAATAAAAAAAATCGATATTTTCGAATAAAACTTTATAAATAAAAGAAATATTATAAAAAATTAATAAATGAGAGCGTATATAATAAAATAATTCTCACAATTTCTCAAAATCAAATAAAACTTATTATTAAAAACCCATTTTTACATCAAAAATCACTATACAAAATTAATAATTTATCAGGTATAATGCGGTATTATTTATTAATTTTAAAAAATGAATTTTGATTTAGCGAAAATCACAAAACAATCCATTCTGAGAGAGATGGACGGATATCAATATTACAGCTTGGATAAATTGTTTGAAATTTTGCCAATTTTAAAAAGCTTACCATTTACAATGAAAATTGTTTTGGAAAATTTATTGAGAAATTCGGGTGATGAAGAAGAGACTCAAAACTCTATAAAAAAAATGATTGACTGGCTTTCTGATAAAAAAGATATTGAAATAGAATTCAATCCTTCTCGTGTTTTAATGCAAGATTTCACAGGCGTTCCAGCTGTTGTAGATTTAGCTGCGATGCGTGATTGTGCGAAAAAAATTGGCATTGACCCTAAAAAAATCAATCCACATATTCCTGTAGACCTTGTAATTGACCATTCGGTTCAAGCGAATAGTTACGGCACTCGTAATTCATTGCAAGACAATATTAATGACGAATATGAGCAAAATATAGAACGATACAAATTTTTGAAATGGGGGCAAAAAGCATTTAAAAATTTTCGCGCTGTTCCGCCAAAAATGGGAATTTGCCATCAAGTAAATCTTGAATATTTATCTGATGTAATTTTCAAAAACAAAGAAAAAAATATTCTTTACCCTGAAACTATAATCGGAACAGACAGTCATACAACGATGATTAATGGTTTGTCTGTTCTTGGCTGGGGAGTTGGTGGAATTGAAGCTGAAGCTGTGATGCTCGGTGAATCAATTTCGATGATTTTGCCAGAAGTCATAGGGTTTAAATTAATCGGAAAGTTGAGAGAGGGTGTTACTGCAACAGATTTAGTTTTAACAATTACAAATATTTTACGTAAAAAAGGAGTAGTTGGAAAATTTGTTGAATTTTTTGGCGATGGATTAAGAAATTTGGCATTGCCTGATAGAGCTACAATTGCAAATATGGCTCCTGAATATGGTGCGACTTGCGGCTTCTTTCCAATTGACGAAAAAACGATTGATTACTTAAAATTGACGAACAGAAGTGATTCTCAGGTATCTTTAGTTGAAAAATATGCAAAAAGCGAACATTTATGGAATAAAAATGAAGAATGTCATTTCACAGAAATCGTTGAATTAGATTTATCAACTGTTGAAGCTTCATTGGCTGGACCAACAAGACCGCAAGATCAGTGCTTTTTAAGAAATATAAAAAAATCTTTGGTTGATAAGTTTCCTCAAGAAATGAATGAAGCGAGGGATTCTTATGAAGTTGAGAATTCTGGCTTCTCATTAAAAAATGGTGATTTAGTATTAGCCGCAATTACATCTTGCACAAATACATCAAATCCATCTGTTTTAATCGGCGCAGGTCTTTTAGCGAAAAAAGCGATTGAGCTCGGATTATCAAAAAGCAAGCCTTGGGTTAAAACTTCTTTAGCTCCAGGGTCATTAGTTGTAACTGAGTATTTAAACAAATCAGGTTTGACAAAATATCTTGATGAACTTGGTTTTAATACTGTCGGTTACGGTTGTACGACATGTATCGGAAATTCTGGACCATTAAAACCAGAGATTGAAAAAACAATTCGTGAGAATGATTTATGTGTTGGTGCTATTTTATCTGGAAATAGAAACTTTGAAGGCAGAATTCATCCATTGATTAAAGCGAATTATTTAGCATCTCCTCCATTAGTTGTTGCTTTTGCTTTGTGCGGAAAATTGGATATAGATTTGGAACAAGAGCCAATCGGAATTGGATTTGAAAATAAAGAGATTTATTTGAAAGATATTTGGCCGACAAATGATGAGATTGAATCTGTAATTAAAGAATGCGTCACAAGAGATCTTTTTGCATCGAAATATGCAACAGTTTTTGATGGCGACGAACAATGGCAAAAAATTGAAGTGAGTGGTGGAGATACTTATGATTGGGACAACAATAGCACATATATTCAAAATCCACCATATTTTGATACTTTTGATAAGAATGCAAAAGAAACAAAGTTACAAAATATAAAATCAGCAAGAATTTTGGCGATGTTTGGCGATAGTATCACTACAGACCATATATCCCCAGCTGGGAACATCAGAGAAGACAGCCCTGCAGGAATATATTTGAAAAATCATGGAGTTGAGAAAAAAGATTTCAATTCATATGGTGCCAGACGTGGAAATCATGAAGTGATGATGCGTGGGACTTTTGCAAATGTGAGATTGAAAAATCAAATGGTATCGGTTGAAGGCGGATATACGATTCATTTTGAAAAGATTTTGTTGGATGAAACTACAATCAATAATGAGATGAACAATGGCGGTGATAAAGAAACTTTTAACAAGCAAAAATTGCCAATTTATGATGCATGCATGAAATATAAAAAAGAAAATACGCCGTTGGTAATTTTTGCAGGGAAGGAATATGGTTCTGGGTCGAGCAGAGACTGGGCCGCAAAAGGAACTTTCTTGCTTGGCGTGAAGTCTGTAATTGCTGAGAGTTTTGAGAGAATTCATCGTTCAAATTTAATCGGTATGGGTGTTATTCCTCTGACCTTCTTGAATGGTGAAAATAAAGAAAGTCTAGAAATCGCAGGTGATGTTTTGGTTGAAATTATCGATTTAGATAAAGTCACTCACCCAAAACAAAAAGTTTTATGCATTTTGAGAGATTCAAATGGAAAAGAAAAAAAACAATTTGAATTGTTAGTAAGAATTGACACCGAAATTGAGCTTGGCATAATTTTGAATGGTGGAATTATGCACAAAGTGTTGAAAAAGTTGGGTTAACACTTTTCTTCAAAAAAAACTCAATTTTATATTGAGTTTTGAATGCGATTGAAATATTTTTCGTTATAACAAATCGAATTTTATTAAAGATCTTCGATTCCAATTGCCTTTAATTTATTTTTTATATCTAAATCAAGTTCTTTCACCTCAAATTCAGTGGTTCCTGCGCCTGAAATAGTACTTGCAGTAAAAGCTGTCGGTCTAATCCAAGCAACTTTCTCTGCTGGATCTAAAATAACTGTTTTATTTTTATCAGTAAGTGTTTTCGTTTTAATTGCAAGTTTGAATGTGATTTCATATGATTGAGTAGCATCATTTATGATGTTGTTTAATCCGTTGATTATTGCAGTTTGTGATATGGTTGTTTTAAGGCCAAATTGAGGGAATAAAGTGTCAAGAAATGTAGATTTGTCTAGTTTGGAATGCTCTACAAATATCTTCACAGCCTCTTTCGTTAAAACAATT
>CAIPFW010000008.1 GCA_903864455.1 uncultured Anaplasmataceae bacterium
TGAAACTCAAGGATAGAAAAGACGCCTTACATCACAACCGCTAAAGACGATTGTGTTTTACGGCGAAAGTGTATAAATTATTCTCCTTGACCGGCTGAATATCCATTCTCTCCATCAAATTTATATAATTTTTCCATTTTGATTACATCAAATTTTTCGCTCAACAATGCTAACAAAGAAGCGACATTCGCATGACTTACTTCCTTTTCAAAGAAAAATCTGCACATCCAATTGTCGCAGAATTCAACTTTTTTATCTTCTTTTGTCGGCCAAACTTTTAATCCTTTCGATAAGATAGAAGATAATTTTAAATTACTTTCTTTTGTTAAATCGTTAATTTTATTTGCAATATCACTCGGTTTTTCAGAATCATAGTCGATGAAAAAATCTACACCCACCAATTCTTTCTTCGAATCGTAAAATCCTTCATACTTCTTAGGGTCAAATTTTTCGAAAACACTCGACTCACCCTCATCATTAATCTTGAAATTCTTCGGCTTCTCACCAAAATGTTCGATGATTTTATCGGCAAACTCTTTTGTTCCCATTTTTTCTTTACTTCGTCCTTCGACATACAAGTCTTTCGTATGATATCCATTTTCAAGAGTTGTAAAAACCGCATTATTAATTAAATTCGCTTTATCGTACAAGCCAAGATGACGCAACATCATAATTGCACCATTCAAAAATGCCGTCGGATTTGCTGAATTTAAACCTGCCATTCTTGGAGCTGAACCATGAATTGCTTCAAACATCGCATATTTATCACCAAGATTCGCAGACCCCGCTATACCAACAGACCCTGAAGCTTCAGACGCGATGTCAGAAATTATATCACCATATAAATTCTCAGTAACAATCACATCAAAATCCTGAGGGCGACAAGCGACTCTCGCAGCGCCGATATCGATGATATAGTGCTCAGCTTCAATCTCTGGATAATTTTTCGCAACTTCCAAAAATGCTTTATAAAACATACCATCAGTCATTTTCATGATGTTGTCTTTTACCATGCATGTAACTTTTTTGCGTTTGTGTTTGCGAGCGTATTCAAAGGCGAAAATACAAATCTTTATTGACCCAGCTTTCGTCAATAATTTCAATGAAGTGACCGAGCCTTTTGTTTGCTTGTATTCTATTCCCGCATACAAATCTTCTTCATTTTCACGAACAATCACCAAATCCATAACCTTTGGCGACTTTTCGATGATTGGGTAGTAAGAAATTGAAGGTCTGAGATTCACATACAACCCCAATTCCTTTCTCATCGTAACGTTCAAACTTTTATATCCACCACCCATCGGCGTTGTGATTGGAGCTTTTAACATCACATCATTTCTGCGAATAACCTTCCAAGCATCATCATCAATTCCTGAAGAAACATTTTTGTGGTAAATTTGCTCACCAACTATCGCTTCATCATACTGCAAACCACATTTTGCAGAATCTAAAATTTTTATAACAGCATCAGTGATTTCAGGCCCAATTCCATCACCTTTGATTAAAGTAATTCTATGACTCATTTTGATTGAAAAATATAAATTTAATAATACATTTTATATAAAAAATAATAGAATTCAATTGGGTTGTAAAATTCATTGCGTTTCTTTTTAATCTAAAACCATCTCATTAAAAACACATTGAAGCTGTCTTCAGAAATACAATCTCTTCAGCATAATCATTATAGATGCAATTCTCA
>CAIPFW010000009.1 GCA_903864455.1 uncultured Anaplasmataceae bacterium
TTAAATTTATTATAACATAAATAATTTATATTATGTGCAAAAAAAAATAAACTTTACGAAAAATAGATTAAACTTATTCAATTTACTTTAAAAATTCATCCATTTATTCTTTTTTCAATCTCGCCTCTAAAATGCCTTATCAGACCCTGAACTGGCCAAGCCGCAGCATCTCCCAAAGCGCAGATTGTATGACCTTCGATTTGTTTGGTGATCGAGAGTAATTTATCAATTTCAGATTTTTTTGCATCACCCTTCACCATTCTCTTCAACATTCTAAAAAGCCATCCCGTCCCCTCACGACATGGCGTACATTGACCACACGACTCATGCTTGTAAAAATAAGACAAATTCGCAATTGCATCGATCACATCTGTGGACTTATCCATCACTATCAACGATGCGGTTCCTAAAGACGACCCAGCCTCCCTCAGGCCATCAAAATCCATAATCGCATTATCGCATAAATTCTTTGGCAGCAGAGGTGTAGAAGAGCCCCCAGGAATCACACACAATAAATTATCCCATCCTCCACGGACTCCGCCAGCATATTTTTCAATTAATTCCTTCATCGGAATTCCCATTCTCTCCTCAACTGTGCAAGGGCGATTTACATGACCAGAAATGCAAAAAAGCTTTTTCCCCGTGTTATTTGGTCGACCAAAAGAAGCAAACCACTCCGCTCCTCTTCGCAAAATCGATGGCGCATAAGAAATCGTTTCAACATTATTAATCGTTGTTGGCTGACTATACAAACCGCAGGCCGCAGGAAATGGTGGTTTTAATCTTGGTAAACCTTTTTTCCCCTCAAGCGACTCGAGCAATGCTGTCTCCTCACCACAAATATATGCCCCCGCCCCACGATGAACAAAAACTTCAAGATTATATCCCGTCCCAAGAATATTTTTACCTAAAAAACCCTCACGATATGCCTCATCAATCGCTTTTTGTAAAGCTATTGCCTCATTATAAAACTCACCACGAATATAAATATACGAAGCAGTAGCACGTATAGCGAAGGATGCATATAAAATTCCTTCAACGAGATGGTGCGGATCGTTTCTCAAAATTTCACGATCTTTGCAAGTCCCTGGCTCAGACTCATCAGCATTTACAACCAAATAAGTAGGCGCATCTGCGGGTCGATTTTTTGGCATAAAAGACCATTTCATACCTGCAGAAAAGCCAGCGCCACCACGACCTCTCAGCCCAGATTTCTTGATTTCTTCAATTATCCAATCCTGCCCTTTGGATAAAATTTCTTTGACACCCTTATACGAACCACGTTGCTTTGCCGATTCTATATCTCTACCCTTCTCTCCATATAAATTTGTGAAAACTGTATTTTCATCAAAAATGATTTTGTTCATTGTATTTTATTTGTCATTGTTTATGAATGCATTATATATATAAATTACAAAATATGGTAGAAGTAAAAGAGATTTTATAATTTAAATTAAAAGCAAAATCCCTTGAAAGATTTTTTCTTTTTGATAAAATATTCCCAAATAAAGAAAATTCTATTGGTAATAGATTTTGAAATACTTTATTTCAACATTATATGAGAGGTTAGAAAATGAATACACAAGTTGCACAAGTCACGCAAGCTTCAAAAAGAGAAGGAGTAGGTAAGAATCACGCTGCAAAAATAAAAGTAGGTGGATTGATTCCAGCTGCGATTTATGATGGTCAAAAAACGATTAATATTTCTGTTGATGAGAAATTTTTCACTACAGCTTTTGGTCATAATAAATTACTTTCACATATTTTTGATTTAGAAATTGATGGAAAAGTTACAAAAGTTGCTGTAAAAGATTACCAAATTAATCATATCACTCAATCAGTAATACATATTGACTTTATTAAATTGGAAAAAAATAAATCAATTAAATTTAAAATCCCGCTTTATTTCATTAATAAAAGCAAGTCAATCGCTGTAAAAAAAGGAGCGGTTTTGAATATAATCACTTATTATATATTTTTGAATTGCGTTTATGACGAAATTCCACCGCATTTCATCATCGACCTTGAAAATTCTGACGTTTTGGACAAATATTTTGTTGAAGGTTTGGAAATTCCAAAAAGTGCAAAAATTATACAAGCGGGTCAATTATTGGCGAATTTCAAAGGTAAAAGGGGTCAGGCTTTAAAAGCTGATTCTTCTACTGAGTAGATTATGTTCATCATTCCAAATATCGACCCCGTAGCTTTTGAGTTTTTTTCATTGAAAATTCATTGGTATGGCCTGTCTTATTTTTTTGGAATCATAATCGGTCTATTTATCATTCAAAAACTTGATAAAAAATATCATCATCTTTCTGGCGACCAGAAATTATTGGATAATTTTATTTTTTATCTCATGATTGGCATTTTGCTTGGCGGGAGATTAGGATATATTTTATTTTATAATTTAGCTTTTTATCTTGACCATCCGTCAGAAATTATCAAAGTTTGGCATGGTGGAATGGCGTTTCACGGTGCGTTTTTTGGTTTACTGATAGCGATATATGTTTTTGCAAAAAAACATCATGTAAAATATCTCGGATTAACTGACTATTTTTGTTTTTCAGCACCAATTGGAATTTTTCTTGGGCGAATTTCGAATTTTGTAAATCAAGAATTGGTAGGTCGAGAAACAACTTTCGCCTATGGTGTTAAATTTTTTAATGATCAAAAAGTGCGCCACGCAAGTCAATTATATGAAGCTTTCGGAGAGGGTTTATTAATTTTTTTAATTCTATTCTTTTTAGAATATAAATTTAAAATTTTAAAAAATAATGGCTTAGTCACAAGTTTATTTTTAATATTTTATGGCATCGCAAGGCTTATCATTGAATTTTTTAGGGAGCCTGACATACAAATTGGCTTATTTTTTAATTTATTCACGTTGGGGCAATTTTTCTCAATATTTATGATTGGATTGGGGGTCTTTTTGCTCGTTCACTCAAAGAAATAATGATTTAAATTGCATTTATTATTAATTTTAACGTAATATTTGACTTTTAATTTTAAAATTTTATTTTTAATAATACTTGACAATAAATATCAATTTATATACTATTAA
>CAIPFW010000010.1 GCA_903864455.1 uncultured Anaplasmataceae bacterium
AAAGTAATTCTTGAGAAACAAATATGATGGTTTAATGGGATTTTTTATTTAAGGAGAAATATGATGGGTTTAATAAACTCCATTCAGTAATTCAACCCTCAATTCAAATCTTTTACATTCACCTCTATTCTTTCCTCCAATTATACGAAGCTTCTTCAATTCTCTCATAGCATATTCCACTGATATTCTAAGTTAAGCTACAGAAACTGTCTTCAGCAGCGCAATCTCTTCAATGGCATCATAGAGTGAGTAATCATTCAACCCATGCTGAACTTTGCTCTCGATCATTCTCCACGTGTTTTTTTATCGCTTCCGTTCTTACTACTATTCGTTTCAAGACTTGGTAAGCCACCCCTATTGACGCTATTATCGGTTGTTCCAGTTGATGTTTCCGCTTCCGGGAGCCCTCCACCATCACCTTTCTTGTTACCCTTAGAACGCAATAAACCAAGAGCTATTGTTCCTGCACCCTCCATTCTTTGGGTAGCAGTATTTGATTGATGCATAATAATTGATCTCATCGAGCCGGATAATGCGTTCAACAAACCATAGATTTCTTTTGTGAGTTGATAATATAAGAACATTATAAACATCAGCGCTAAGCAACCAACTACAAACCTTTTCTCACCTTGCGGTGCAATTTTTAAAGTTGCTCCTGTTGCATCCCCAATAAATGTCCCACTTGGTTTGCTAGAAATACTAGAAGCGTTAAGCATACAATGAGTTCCAGAGCAGTCACAACCCAAAGGTATATCGCCAACTCCTTGGCTACTTGTTGAGCTTGCTACAGTAAATCCATTGCATTCCGCTTTTGCACTGAAATCTTTCGATTCATCCACCGCATACGATGTAATCTTTCTACCATCCATAAATGCTTCAGTTGGAATAAATACTGTATCGCCAAAAATCAATTTATCCATAGAGATAAATAGGAATCCCATAAATGCAAAAATCAACACAGGGTATAATGAATAAGCTAGAACTTGATTGACCCATGAATCAAATACTTGTTTTTGCGATTTAAAAAGTATAAATGGGACGAAAATCGGCGATGTTACTGTCAAAATACTGAATGCAAGAAATGCACAAATCACAAGTTCGCATATCTGCATAATTGTAAAAATTAAAAATATACAAAAAAATGCTAATGCGAGATACGCGATAATAAATCTAAAAGGAACGTTTATTATCGCTGTGATTTGATAAAACAATGGTCTATCATATGGATCAATCTTAGCATTAGAAATTTTATTCGAAAAGCCACTTGAAAAATAAAAGGCAAATTTGCAATCCAGAAGATCCCATACTCTGAGATAATTTAAATCTTTTTTTCCATTACCCGGTATATCAACCTCATAAGTTGCGGATTCGATAGCGCTACACAAACCATTTTTTGTAACAGAATGAAGAACCATAGCTTGTAGACTGGCAGAAATTTTGTCAATATACATAATATACTTAGCCATTCCATTATCTCCGCTACTATGAGTGGTAGTTAAATATATTACTAATATTATTTTTAAAAAAAATATGGATATTTCTTTTAAACTGACAACATTGTCCCCTAGCACGATCTGCATTCCAAATAACATAATGGATAGCATGATAGCTAATACTATTATAACTCTCATTCTTTTTTGAACTGTATAAAGCATACCTTCGTTGCTATTTGTTGAATTACTTCTAGGTGAAAAAGAATTACAGCCGTAAGTTACTTGATTTAGAGATTCTCTGAAACAACCCATGAGATAAGATGTGATTGGTATGGGAGCATGTAAGAATTTAGTTCCGCCAACCGATTGGCATAATGCTGATAAAGAGCATGCATTACCACATGCAGTATCATCATATCTCAAAACAATACCTCCAGAGCCGAGCTCATCACCATAATAATCAATCATTCCATCTGAATTCGTAGTATAGTTTTCATATATTGCTTTAGATATAGAGCATTTTGGCATGGCGTTTGATGTTTTTGCTTTTATACATCCTATTTTATACTTTTGCACCCATGGAAGCTCACCTAAGCCAACTAATGTCGCACAGAGGTTTATTCCTTCCTGTGCGATTGTATATTTATAACCATTGATATACACAGGTGACCATCTCCCGCTTGTTATACTTTTTACACCTTCTTTGCAGGTCGGCCTTCCGAATGTCAATTTATAATTTTCAAGGCTTGAATTTTTCTTGAATACTGGATTGACAAAATGTTTTGTTGCGTCATTTTTTAAGCAGTCCCTTAAATCACCTTTATTGCATCCTAATTTACGATATCCTGTATTATCTGGAGCTTTTGGCATTCTCCAGACTTGCCTAAATTCTTCGGGACATAGCAATGATTTTGGCCCATCGTAATAATCATTGTCTTTCCCCCCACTAAAAACACCATCTCCGACAAATGTTATCCATCCTCGCCTTGTTGTCTTTTTATAGCACCCCTCTATAGTAAAAACACCAACAGGAATAAGGCTTCTTGCACAAACAATGATTTTATCTGCTTTATTACTTCTTTTCCCAAGAAAATAACAATCTTTTTCATCCGCACAATTAATTCCATATGAGCTTCCAGGGTTGATCGGTTTGTATATAGGGATCACGCTTCCTTGATTTTGAACAACTTGCATCATCTTACCCTCCCAATCTTTTGGAAATGGACTCTCTCCGCTTGGTAATGAAGTTTTAGGAAAATACATCATCGGATCCCTAACAAAAGATCCCGCGCATACTCCAAATCCAACGCCGCCAATCGCTACATATGTAAGTTTCGCAATTGCGGTAGCTATACTTATCGATCCAGATGCAATCCATAAAGAGCCTTTGATTTGCGTTATTGTAGTTGGATCTGGCAATGCTAATAACGCGCTACCAGTCATTATAGATTGTATACCAGCTACTACTCCAGCTATGCCTGTCCCAACTCCAACCCCTATTGCCGTTATAGATGCGATATCAAGCATGCACTCAGATGCTGTCGCTTTATATCTATCTGTGTCAATATATACACCTTCACCATCATCGCCACTGATATCATCAGCAAAACCCTCTACTTGATATAGAAATAATGAAAATAATAAAAATATTATTTTATAAATTTTATGATTATTTCGCATATTTCACCTTGTCATAAAATATTGGCAACCAGTTTCTTGGATCATCACCAACCTCTTTTCGTATTCCATCTAACAATAAAACAGTTTCAGCTCTACCAGACAAAACATTAATAATATCATCCATTCCTTTCAGATCTAATTTTGCGACAACGGCATCTATACCTTGCTTCACAAGAAAATATCGACTTGAAGGATCTGTAGTTTTTATCAACGAAAATTCTCTTTTACTTAACATAAACACTGTTCTGTAAATTGCAGTTGCTTTTAAATTTGGTAAAAAAATTTGAGTTGCAGTTTGCTGAACTAATGTATCACTTATTTGACTTTTTCCTATATCTTCTACAGATTGAGTCGCAAAAACAACCATAGCATTTAATTTTCGCAAAACTTTTAACCAATCTTTAATTTTTGGAGCAAATACATCGTTATCAATTAATGCCCACGCTTCATCAAGAATGATCATCGTAGGCTCGCCATTCAGCGATGCGTTTATTCTATGAAATAAATACATCAAAACTGGACCAAGCGAAATCGGATCTTTCAACAATGGGCCCATTTCAAATCCGTAAATCCTCGCTTCATCGAAATTTAGCTTATCTTCAGCATTGTCAAAAAGAGATGCATGAGAACCTTTGCCATACCACATTGATAGACGACTTACCAAAGACCCTGGAGTATTCATACCAAAAAATGGAGCTATGTTGCTTAATCTTCTATCCTCTTGTTTTAATTTATAATTACCATCAATTGCAGATGAAATTAAAGCTACATCCTCCGGTGTGATTTTTGGGTCAATCGCCGCTGCTAATTGCCTCAACCACTCCATTAAAAATGTTCTATTCGACTGATTATCCTCGAGTTGCAATGGATTGAAACCTGCTTGACTTTTTGCTTCTATAACCGTGTATCTACCTCCAATTGCTCGTAAAAATATCTCTGCACCACGATCTTTATCAAAGAAAAACATTTTTGGATCGTATTTCATCGCTTGACAGCACAAAAAGTTCATCAAAACAGTTTTACCTGCCCCTGTTGGCCCGACAATCATAGTGTGACCGATATCTCTTACATGAAAATTGAAATATAATGGAGTTTTCGAAGTTGTATTGAGAACTGTAACCGCCTCCCCCCAATGATTTCCAAATTTTTTTCCAGTTGGATAATTATGAAACGAGGCCATTCCTGCGAAGTTTTTGCTATTAATTGTTGCCTGTCGAACTGAATAATCGAAATTACCGGGGAATTGAGACCAATATGCTGGCTCCATATTCCATTTTTCTCTTACAACATATACACCTGTGTTCATCATCTCAACTTCCGCTAGAGAGACTGCATTCTCTAGCGACTTTATACTTTTATCGATACACATAACCGTCATATGATGCTTGCCAAAACCTATTCGACCACTCATCGCATCATCCAGTGCTCTTGAGATTTCAATAACTTGCGATACTGCTTTATCTCCAGCTTGAATCATACGATTTTGCTGAAGTTGCATTTTTCCTATTGCACCCTGTCTATTTGATGTTTGATAAGATTGCGTGATAATCATCTCGCATGGTAACTGTAAGAAAGCATCAAAAAAACCTGCATTTGTCTGTTGATTATATTCTTTCAAGCTGATCAGAGAAGCGTATTTTTTACCTGTATTCGTAATCATCTCGATGTATTTTCTTTTAAAATACAATCTATTTTTAAAGATTTGTTTTGCTATTGGCTCTTCAGTGATGCACATTTGTTGCATTTCAAAATTTCCCAATAATCCTAAGAATTCTGCTATTTCTGAACAGAGCATATCATTTTGATTTTTATACAAGCTCAAAACTCTTGGATTATAGTCTCGAAAACCAACCAACAACCTACTAATAATTTCTTCAAGTTCATTCACCGTTTCTTTAAGCTCCACATGTGATTTTTTTTCATCTTCTTTCTTTTTTTTTCCAAAAAGATTAAAAAGAAAATCGACAAACTTCTTTGCACCTGTATCGAATTTTATTAAAATGGTGAAATACAATTCATTCGCATAATTGTCACTCGATGATAATTTGCTTTTCACAACTCTATTTGAATAATCCGAAAAAAGATTTCCCGTTCTCTTTGCTCCAAAATCACTTGTAAAAGCTTCTTGCTTTCTTCGAATTGTATGAGCGTATAATTTTATTTTTTCTGGTAAACCTCGAACAAATTGATTTCTCATTTCTTTTCGAATGTCCACATCCTCATCATCCGCAGTTTCAAAAGAAAATCCATTCATTCTTACGGTTTGCATCAGATATCCATTTTTTAAAAAAATAGTATTACTATCGTAATGCATCATATATGGTAAAAAATTCGAAGCCTGAGTCTCTTTTTGCATTATTTTTTGATTTGTCGCAAAATTTCTAGAGATTTTTAATTCTTCAAAAATAGATCGATTCATTTTAAAAAAAGCTCATTACAATATTTTTTATTCATCTTTTCTATATATCATTTCTCATTAATTAACATCATATGAGTTTCCACCATGAAAAATTTTATTTTTACAATTGTTGAATTTTTGCATTTTTAATAAAATTAACTCAAGAAAGAGTGGTTCGTCTTTGCAAATAATATATCCGATTCCATGTATTCCGACTCCTAAAAGGATAATCCATAATTTTGAAGTAATGACAAAAGCTATTGCGTTCGCAAACGCATTCAACATCATAAATGAATAGCTCACTCCAGCTAACATAGGGGGTCTCGTCAAACCTTTAAATAGAGGGTCGACTCCTAATACATCTTTTTCGTCGTTCATATAATTTATTATTTATATATTTATAACATTATACAACTTCTTTATAGATAAATGTGAAGCTTTTTTTATTATAAAATTTTAATTTTTTTTTAACCGATGTAAGAGTTATTTAGGTATTGAGACTAAATAGTCCTCGACTGAACTCTTTTTCTTTGTTCTGTATGTCGATGCTTTTCTTCAATCCAGTGCATCTGGGACTTAGCCCATTCAGACCATTCTTTTTGATGATGAGCCTCTTGAGCCAGTACCTCAGAATCATGTGGCTTTGCCATTCGCCTTTGATTTTCAGCCATTTGAATTCCACGCCAATATGAACCATCACTATCATCATGCTTTTGATGGTGATCTTGATTATGATTATGATTATGATCTTGTTGAGGGCGATGCTTTTCATGGTAATCATGAGATGGATCTTCTTGAGATTTATGAAGTAATTGTTCACGTTCAGATTTATCACCTTCAAATTTTTGTTTTTCTCCAAAAAGCACATCTTCTTTTGTATCGCCATGCATTTGCTCGAGAATCCAAGCTATATCTCGCCTGACAAACATATTTTTCTTAAAAAATCCTGCTATTGAAGTATCTTCAATATTAAGATGATTCACAATTCCTGGTGCTGAAAATTGTGATAAATTCCCTGCAGATTGCAAATTACCAATCGCCGTTGATAAAATATCAAACCCATCAAGACTTCCTAGATAAGGTAATAAAGTGGCAAATGGTGGCTTTTTCTTACCTCCCGCTTGCTCTCTCTTTGCATTATCTTGAACCGCCTGTTGAGCTAACTGCGCTGATTGTTGTTGAAGTGGATCTGGTGCTCCTGTTGCCATTTTTTTATTATAAAATTAATATATTATCTATTATATTGATGAATAGTAAAAGATGCAAGTTTTTCACGATTTATATTTATTGAGGTATTATATTGGCTTTAAGCTCACCGTAAGGCTTTTAAAATTTGATTAAAATTCGAGCTTTTGTTAAAATACATTTAAACAAATGAATAAATATGATTCAAGATAATTTTCTACTCACAAACAAAATCGAAAGAGCTATGTCTGATTTATTACGCGGATTGCCGATAATTTTTTGTGAAAATAATAAAAAATATTTGATTTTGAGTGCTGAGCTATTCTCGGAAACAATATTTCATGCAATTTTAAAAAAAAAGAATTCATTTTATAATTTGATTATCACTTCTCAGAAAGCAAAGAAAATCGGAATTTCTTGCGAGAAAAATATTTCAATTATCGACAATATATCAAATATAATAAATATCATCGATTATCAAGATTCAAAAAAAGATTTTCATTTTTCAGAAGTAGAAAATGATGTGTCAAAATATGGAATAATGTTGATGAAAGAGTTGAGATTATTGCCGTATTTAATTATTGAAGAAGTGAATGATGAAATCCTAGAATCACTCGCAATAAATTTAGAGGAATTAAATTCAAATCTAATAAAGCAGTATTTCGAAATAAAAAATAATCAAAATTCAATTCAAGAAATTTCTCGGAGCAAAATAGCGTTAAAAAATGCTGAGAATAGCGAAATCGTTGTTTTTCGTGATTTGCCAAATTTTGGAAAAGTTCATGTGATGATTTTAATTGGTGAGCAAAATTCAAATATTGTTCCGAATATTCGAATTCATTCTGGCTGTTATACAGGTGATTTGCTAGCATCTCTACAATGTGATTGCAGGGATCAACTTCAAGAAACGATAAAATACCTTCATCAAATATGGATTGAAAATGGCATTTATGGTGGGGTGATTTATCAAGCTGTCGATGAGGGAAGGGCTATTGGCCTTATCAATAAAATTCGAACATATAATTTACAACGCTGCTCATGCAACACGATTGATGCAAATTATGAAATTGGATATGAAGACGATGAGAGGAATTTTATCTCAGCGAGCAATATTTTAAAAAAAATAAATATAAATCGATGTCGACTGATTACAAATAATCCAAAAAAAATCGATTCACTCGAAAAGCAAGAAATTGAAATAGTTGAAAGAATATCTATTATTGCAAAAGCCAACAAATATAATGAAGGCTATTTAAATACAAAATTTGAAGAAATGAATCATTTGAATTATTAAGAAATTATTTTTTGGAGTTCACTATTAGTTAATTATTTTTATATATTATTGAAATTAACTTTACTCGCTTAAATATATTTTATATGCGTTATTTTTTTATTTTTTGCCTCATTATATTTTATATATTTAGTGGAGATCCCAACATTATTATTTCCTCAATCGCTGTTACTCCTATGTTATCTATGGGTCGCTATATTGATTCATTTTTATTAATTTTACAAATTATTGCTAGTTTTATTGAGATGATAATTACCATCAAATTGATCAATTTATTCTATAATAGGAAGATAGATGAGTTGCCATTTTACCCAGGTAGAGGGTGGATAAAATTTTTCATCTTTGCATTAGCTTTCAATTCCATAAAGTGCATTCTTTACATGAAGTATTTATCTGGATTTGACTTGTATTCGATAATTTATTTGTCAATTGATATAATCTTTCTATTAATATATTCGTATTTTCTTATAGAGAAGAATGAACGTAAAATCGCATCAACAACAAAAATTTTCTCATATATGATGATCGCTATGCTCTCTATATTAATTATAATTAATCTACTTCCAGCATTGCTGTTAATTTTCATTGCAGTCAAGTAGACATTTGAGTGAGTCTCAAGAATTCCTTTTAAGAAAAGTAATTCTTGAGAAAAAA
>CAIPFW010000011.1 GCA_903864455.1 uncultured Anaplasmataceae bacterium
ATACATATATAAAAAATACGAAATGATAAATTCAGTCGCAATTCGAACTCTCTACAAAAAAGACGTGATAAGATTTTTGAGAGTTTACAATCAAACAATCATCGCACCGATAATCAATGCATTTTTATTTTTCATAATATTTTCAATAGCGATGCCACACGAACAAATGAGTCAAAATTACAACGTTTTTTTGATTTCTGGTTTGACGATGATGTCGATCATCATGAGCTCATACAACAACAGCATCTTTCTCGTCCTCACGAAAGTTACAGGAAATATCATAGATTTTGTCACCATGCCTGTCAGCCCAAACGAAATCATCTTCAGTTTATGCGCTGGGTCGATGACACGAGCAATTCTCGTCGCATTTTTAACATACCTCGCATTATCGCTCTTTATTTTAAGTTTTTCATTGCATAACCTTGCTATCACGATATTTTATACAGTTCTTTCTTCATTATTTTGCTCGTTGATTGGATTGATTGGAGGTTTATTATTTAATAATTTCGAAGAATCATCAATCATTACGAATTATTTTATCACTCCACTTTCATTTTTATCTGGAACATTTTATTCAATTTCAAAATTACCATTATTTTTTCAAAAAATTATACAATTCAATCCATTTTTTTATATGATGGATGGTTTTAGATATGGAATTCTTGGTCATTCTGAGGGCTCAATGATAATTGGCTCAAGCTTTCTTATTTTTTTAATCACTATTTTATGGCTTTATACTCATTGGATTTTAAAAAGTGGCTATAAAATACGAAAATAAAAAAGCTTTATCTCAATTCCCTCTTCTTATATATAAAATAATATTCAAAATCGCATTTGGCGTCACACCAGAAATCCTTGATGCTGATTGAATATCTCGTGGTTTGTTGAATTTCAGTTTTTCTTTTTCCTCGTTTGATATCGAATTCATTCCATCATAATCGATTCCTTCTGGAATTTTAAAATAAAAATAATCATTAATCATTTTCACATCAACGGTTTGTCGCTTGATATATGGTGAATATTTTGCTTCAGAAATTATCGTTTGCAAAATATCATTATCGATAAAATTCAAGACCTCGTGAATTTCATGAAAATTTTTTTCATCAATTGTTGGGTATGAAAGCATTTCAAAAACAGATTTTTTTACACCATCCGCGCCTGTATTAAATTTTTTAAGTTCATTGAACGATAGATATATATTTTTCAATTCTTCGATTTTCTTTTCAAATCTCTCCTTTCTATCAAGAAAAATTTTATATCTGAGCTCTGAAACAAGACCACCATGATAGCCCATTTCCGTCAAACGCAAGTCAGCATTATCATTTCTCATCGTTAAACGGAATTCAGCTCGAGAGGTAAACATTCGATACGGCTCTTTGATTTCAAAATTTATTAAATCATCAATCATCAGCCCAATATACGAATTATTTCTACTCAAGGTGAATGTATTTTTTTCTAAACTTTTCAAACCCGCATTTGCACCTGCAATCAAACCTTGACCTGCCGC
This sequence comes from uncultured Anaplasmataceae bacterium, assembly GCA_903864455.1. GTDB lineage: Bacteria > Pseudomonadota > Alphaproteobacteria > Rickettsiales > CAIPFW01 > CAIPFW01. The sequence goes on from CAIPFW010000011.1 coordinate 1,508, forward strand.
CTCCTCATATCCCGTCGTTCCATTAATTTGCCCAGCTAAAAAAAGATTTTTTATCTTTTGCAATTCTAAGGTGTGATTCAGCTGATTTGGATTGATGAAATCATATTCAATCGCATAGCCATATTGAATAATCTCAGCATTTTCAAGACCTTGAATTGAATGAATAATTTGATTTTGAATTTCTTCTGGCAAAGCTGTCGAAATTCCACTTGGATAAACGATATCGCTATTCAAACCTTCGGTTTCAAGAAAAATCGAATGTGAAGTTCTCGATGCGAAACGAACAATTTTATCGTCAATTGACGGGCAATATCTAGGCCCTTTAGACAAAATTTGCCCTGAAAAGACAGGTGACTGATGTAAATTATTTCTAATAATATTATGAGTATTTTCATTCGTCCTTGTAATAAAGCAAGGAATATATGGAATATTCGGCTTATTCTTTTCGCCAAAATGAATTGATGAAAATTTTGATGAAAAAAACAATTCTTTTGGAGATTTTTCTTGCTCCTCCAATATTTCATAATTTATCGTTTTTTTGCTTAAGCGAGGCGGAGTTCCAGTTTTCAAACGACCCAATTCGATATTCAAATTTTTCAAAGTTTGTGCTAATTGCGTTGAAGCATTTTCATTGACTCTGCCTGCCGGCCTAGTATTTGTCCCGATATGAATCAGACCATTCAAAAAAGTTCCTGTCGTGATGACTGTCGTTTTACTACGAATTTTCTCTGCCAGCCCATCTTTATCTTTAACAATCACTCCAACGCATTCATCATTATCAATCATCAAATCGATAACTTCACTCTCAAGAATCGTCAAATTATAGTTTTCACTATACCACTCAATTTTTTTCAACATCTCTTTTTGATAAAGCGAGCGATCCAAAATTGCACGAGTTGCCCTTACTGCATAGCCTTTGCTTTCATTTAATTCACGCTTTTGAGTCGCTGATCTGTCGGTAACTTCAGAAATTACACCATCGAGTGCCTCAATCTCATTCATAATATGACTCTTGCCTATTCCACCCATTGACGGATTGCATGAGGTCATACCTATATTTTGTTTTGAGAATGTTATAAGGCAAACCTTTGCACCCACTCTTGCTGCAGCAGTCGCAGATTCGCATCCCGCATGCCCTGCACCAACAACGATAACGTCAAACATAGCTTTTATTTGCTACCAGAAGCGTCGTTTCGAGTTTTTGACGGAATTTTAATTTCGATTCCGTCCAGTTCTTTTATTAATTTAATTTGACAGCCAAGACGTGATGTTTTTGTCAAACCCCATGCTAAATCAAGCATATCGTTCTCATCATCACTCGCATTCTCGAGCTTTGCATAAGATTTTTCATCTAAAATGACATGACAAGTCGAGCAAGCTAAAGACCCTTCGCACGAACATTCATAGCAATCATCAAGAAATTTTTCACATTGCTTTTCATGCTTTAACTCCATAATCGAAATTCCTTCGGCAACCGAAATATCAAGCGTTTCATCGCCTTTTATCAACTTAATATTGACAGACATTTGTATAAATAATCAATTAATATGTCAATATATTATTAAAAATCATATCATAAGTAAAGGAAAAAACTGAGTTTTTGATGATTTTTATTTTCTGAACCAAGTGCATGATTTCTAAAAAATAAATATAAAAATATTAATCTATGATGCATTTATGCAACATTGTTGAAAAACATCTATTTTTTCATAATTTTGTATTGCCTTTAAAGCGTTATATTGTATAAATTAACTTATGTTCCAAATGCAAAACGTTTGGCGTAATTTTTTTAAAAAGGTTTTAAAATGATTTCTAAAGTAACAAAAATACTAGCTACTGCTGGTATGTTAGCTGTTTTCAGCTTTGCAAATAATTCTTATTCAGCTGAATCTAACGGTTTAGTTGGTGGAATGACTGTTGGTATTGGTGGTGATATCGGATTCAAAGTAAATGAAAATAGCGATCTAAGATATACAATTGATGGAACTGATTTTGCAACTTTCAATTCACAAAGGGATACTTCTTATGCTGGTTACATCACAGCTGGTTACATGATGGATTGCTTGGAAGGTGCTCTTGAAATTGGTTACCGTCAATTGAAAGAAAACGACAGCAAAAACACTGGTTCTAAATTAGAATCTAAGCAATGGTTCGGTATGCTTCGTGGTACTTACTACTTAGATTTACAATCGGCAATCTATCCATATGTTATGGCTGGTTTGGGGATTGTAAGATCTGAAATCACTGCGACTTTAGTTAAAGATGCTAGCCCAATTGTTGCTGCAGACTTTGCGACTCTTACAGGTGGTTTAAAAATCAACAAATTTGGTTATGAAGCTGGGCTTGGTGTTGCTACTATGGTTCAATCTGCTGTAATTGGTGTTGGTTATAAATTCTTCGGAGTTGCTAACATTAAAGATTCTGATAGCTATACTAATGCTACGTTTACAGATTTTGCTCAAAAGCAACTTGATCCAGATGTTTTAGCGCAAGCGATGAAATTCGGTGAAATTTCTCAAAAAATTCACACTGTTGAAGCTTTCGCTAAAGTAACTTTCTAGTTCTCTAGAATTTTTTTTGAAAAAAGTTTTATACTTTTTTCTTTCGTTAAAAAAAAACTCAGTAATATTTTTTATATTATTGAGTTCTTATATTTAATAATTTTCAAACTATATTCTTGAAATAAAATTTTATTCCAAATTTCTTACCTTTAAATCTTTCTTAGAATTATTCACTTCGATTTATTCATTTCAATCAAAATATTTACAAAATCTTCCAAAGTTAAATTCTCTGGCCTTTTTTGTGTATCAATTTTGCAGAGAGTTAGAATATTCTGAATATCCTTATGATAACTTTTTAAATTATTGAGAATTGTTTTGCGTGGCTGAGAAAAAGCAATTTTCGTTAATTTATTAAGATTTATCCACTTCACATCAAATCTTTTCTTCTTTAACAGAGAAAAAGTGATTAAAGTTGAGTCAACTTTTGGCTTTGGAACAAAAACATTTGGCGGTAAATCAAAATTTTTTTTCACATCGTAATGCAATTCGCTCATAATATTCAATCGATTTCCTTTGAGTAAGAATTTATTTGCCACTTCTTTTTGCACCAAAACCGTAATTGATTCAAAAAAATCCTCGTATTCGAGCCAATTCATAATCATATTCGTCGCAACATTATACGGCAAATTTGCAATCAGCTTTGACGGTTTTTCAATTATATTTCGCAAATCAATCAACGTGCCATCGCCAAAAATCAACTTACAATTTTCATGACCCTCAATAATTTGACTTAACTTATCCCTCAAATCCTCGTCTTTTTCAATCATGGTGAGGGATTTTGAATTTTTTTCTATAATCATTTTCGACAAAGATCCATCACCGGGTCCAATCTCAACAATATTAAAATTCTCAATCTCATCTGCCATTGAAACAATTTTTCGATGAATATTCAAATCCTTGATAAAATGCTGTCCGAGACTTTTTTTGTAAATCGTTTTATTTGTCATGTGGCGAAAATCTTTAATTTCAAAATAATATGAATAATTATATCGTTATAATTTAATATTTACTTGATAAAAAGTTTTTTCATGATAAAATAACTCAATATTAGTTTGTTTTCAAAATATGAAATGTAGAGCGTCGCTTAAAACAGCGAAATTAAGAGATAAAAATTGCAAAATCGTAAAAAGAAAAGGAGTTTTATACGTGATCAATAAAAAAAATCCAAGATTCAAAGCGCGTCAAGGTTAATTTTTTAAAAAAATCATACGTTGAATGAATTTTCAATTGAAAATATTTTCATACTTTCAATATCGAAATATGAAAACTTTTCCATACTCTCAGCTTTATCGAAAAAGCTTGGAAGAGCTCAATTCTCAATTCAGAATTCTTTATTGGCGACGAGTGAAAAATTCGATTCAGGCTTTTTAATTAAAATAAAATATAAAACTCAGGGGAATTTTTTTAAAATTCTAGATTATAAATTATTTTTTTCATTTGACATCAATAATATTGAATGCGAAAGGCTTTTTGCAATTCAATCTCTCGCATCTTTAATTGAAAAATTTATCAAAAATATCGATG
>CAIPFW010000012.1 GCA_903864455.1 uncultured Anaplasmataceae bacterium
AAAATGAATTTTCTAATATTTATATACATGAAGATATTTCTTTCATCAATCTATTAATTTTTTAAAAATAACGGCGATATCGAATTAAACGATTTTTAATCAATCGAAACTATACTCCTAGTATTCAATTCAATAAATTTATTATATGAATAATATTTTTTTAAACCAGCAATTACCAATGAATGCGAAAGGCAATTTTAAAGATACGATCACCCCATCTTCGTTCATAGTGACGTATTCGTCCCCTGTTGATGCGAATGGGTGCTCGGAATGTGCAATTGGTATATGTCCACCGCTGGAAGCTAATCAACAAAGTTTAGTTGATTTTGCCCTCAGTTTAGCGAATATATATGATGAGCGATATGTTATTAATAATACGAGTGAGAATGATTATATAAGTTATGATGAGCTGATCGATATATTGGATAAATTGAGAAATGGAGGCAAGAGTAGTAATTTTGATTTTAGAGGTGAGAATGAGGGGGCTAAGAAGGGAGTAGAGAAATTAGAGGTTACATTCGCTGATGTTCATAGTACATACGCCTCAACAACTCAAGTCAATAAATTGAAAGATGAAGTTGTAAAGATAGAATCAAATCTCAGTAAATTAGAGGTTGATGTGAGTCAGCTTTATCAAGCAAATCTTTATAATTTGCAAGTAAATTCAGTAAATAATATTGTGAAATATTTGCAACTCGTTGAGCCTTTTTCTATTTATGAGTATGGGAGCCAAGGTCAAGCGTTAGGAGGGGCTGGTAAAATTTATCAAAATATATATAATAAAATTCCTGGATCCCCTGTAAACAGTGCCTTAAACCCAATTTCTATTGCATATTTTGATACCAATTGTTCGAGTACAATGGGAACAAGCTCAAGTTACAATCCTGTGAACGGTGTAAATCATTATAATACAAAAGATGTCACGGGTTGTTATTTTGTTCAGCAGTATCAATTAGCGAATAATCAATTGCAAGAAGGGTGCACTCCATCAAATGTAATCGGAACGGTAACTGCAGGCGCATCTTCAACTTCAGGTTGCGTTGTTTCGCCAGATATCTCAACTCTTTCAACTTTAACAAATCTTGCAACTCAAAAAGATATCATTAATGATATTAATTCGATAGTGAATTATTTGAAATTGGTTGAGCCTTTTGCGATTAATAATTATGTAAATAATAGCGCTAATAATAGCATCACAATATATAATACAGATCAGACTAAGTCCGTTGACGGAGTGAATAACATTCCTTCAATGTCAAATTTTGATTTTAATTGTGCATCCGGTCAAGGCAAAGGTTACAACGGAGCTATGCTTACTGGCAATCATTATCAAGATAAAGATAATACCGCTTGCTATTTTGTTCAACAATATCAATTGATACACAATCAATTAAAAGGTCAGACTATTGCTGGAGTTATGCCTGATGGTTGTAAAAGTGACACCACGGGGTGCGTTGTAGCTCCCGATATTAAAACTCTTTCTACGCTTCCAATTGATGGCACTGCGACAGACAATCAAGTAACAGAAATGATTAATAATATCACAACATATATTCAATTGATGGAGCCTTTTGCGATATATAACAATTTTACAAATGGTTTAGCCACTGGGCCTACAGTTTATGAAGATTTATATAGTCAAAATCCATCGAGCTTTGAAAATGGAACTGCGAATGCAATTTCTTTATTTTATTTTGATATAAACTGTGCGAATTCCACTGGCGGAAATGGATTCAATACTGGTCCATCTACAATGAATCATTATTCTCCTACCGATCTTACAGCTTGTTATTTTGTTCAACAGTATCAAATTCAACATAACCAATTGGCTCCCGATTGCACAACGTCGAATACTATTGGGACCCATATTGCTCCATCATCTGGATGCATTGTAGCCCCTGATATATCAACTTTAAAAATAATAAATAATTCGTTGATTCATCCGATTAGTCAATTGCCTTTTTCGAAATTTATTGATACTGGGGATGTTGATGGTGCTCTAGAATGCACCAATGCTTCTACAAATATAGATTTAAGTGCTCTAAAAAGCACGCTCAATTCTTTGGGAATCCCAGTGTATTCTTTTTAAAGAATTTTAAGATTACAGACTGCTTCTATGACTCAGAAGGGAATAATATTTTTAATTTTTTAAGCACTCAAGATTTTTTCATGGAGCTTGATAAGAACGAACCCAATTTTCAAATCCTAATAGATGCTGTAAATAATGGCGAATTAGACCATTGATTTTGATAATTTGGAATTAGAAAGTTACAAATTCATTCAGATGATTTATAAAATCTTGTAAATCCTCTTTCGAATTCTCAATATTCAAGCCAATTCTTATGCAAGATTTTTGCACTGTTGGTGGGCGAATTGCAGAAACTATTATCCCTTGCTGTAAAAAATAATTTTTGATTTTCAAAACTCTCTCTTCGTCATTGATAATAATTGGAATGATATGGCTATTTGAGATTCCTGTATCAAAATTATTGCTTCTAAGAGTTTGACGAAAAAAATCCCCCATTTCACATAAACGCATTCTTTCTATATTCATATTTTTAATTTTTTTCCAATTATAAAGCGTTGCATGAGCGATAATTGGGGACATAGCCGTGGAATATATAAATCCACTCGCTTTATTTATTAAAAAATTGATAATCGTTTCACTCCCTGCAACATAAGCTCCAGAAGTCCCAACTCCCTTGCTAAAAGTCCCCATGATGAGCATATTGCTTTTTTCAAAATTATATTTTTTGCATATAAAATCAACATTGGAGCACAAGCCATATCCATTTTTTCCAAAAACCCCTGTCGCATGAGCCTCATCAAAATACAAAAAGCAACGATGTTTTGAAGCTAATTCAATCAATTTTTCAATATTTGATATATCGCCATCCATACCAAAAATACTTTCAGTAATGATGAATTTTGGGTTTTCATTTTCTTTGTATTGATTCAATAATTTCTCCAAATGACTCACATCACTATGAATATATCGCTGTAAATTAATTTGATTTGATAAAACGCCCTGATATAAACTCGCATGATTCGATTTGTCAAAAAAAACTATCGCTTGTTTTCCAAGTGTTTTTCCATTTAACAGAGCATTTAAACATGAAAAATTCGCCTGATAACCAGAATTAAAAATTAAAGCTTTTTCTGTATTTTTATCGATAGCGATTTGCTTTTCTAGAATTTCAAAGATTTCATAATTCCCAGACAATAATCTAGAACCAGTGGCACCAAAAAGATTTTGTTCTTTATTTTGCAATGATTCCAAAAAATCTATATTGTCAAAGTTTTTACTTAAACATAAATAATCATTTGACGAGTAATCAATTTTTTTATCATGCAAATCATTTTTATATATTTGAAGTTGACGATATTTATTTTCATTTTTTAAATCCGTGCAAATTTTTTGATATTTTTCTGTAAACAATTTGTTTATTTAATAAGAATGATTTTTATTTTATATCAATGTTTTTTTAAAAAATAGGTGTTGAATCAGTTGATATATGAATATATAATTCAATTA
>CAIPFW010000013.1 GCA_903864455.1 uncultured Anaplasmataceae bacterium
ACAATTATTTTTTTCACATCGGTGGCTTTAGGTGGAGCATTTTTTAATTTTTTACAATACAAAAATCATTACACCGAATCTCGCATAATCACAATCGAAAAAGGCGACTCTATCGAGGCAATTGCAGAAAAATTTTCATCTGCAGAAATTACTCCAAGCAAAACATCGACAAAAATTGCTTTAAAAATTATCGATAAATATAGGTCGATTCAATATGGGGAGTATGAGGTGCGACCTCAAGAGAAGTTAATTAATGTTATAAAATCTATGATAAATGGCAAGTCATATCTCAGAAAAATTCAAATTCCGAGCGGTCTTACGAATGATGATATTTTCAAAATTATAGATAAAGCTGAGAAATTGAATGGCGATTACGACAAATCGTCGATACTCGAAGGCATGTTGTTCCCCGACACATATGTATATAAAGCTGGGGATAGCAAGCAAAAATTAGTAAATTATATGAGAGATACAACGATTAAGAATTTAAAGAAAGAATGGGCACGAAAAGATGAAAATTTGCCATATAAATCGATATATGATGCTTTGATAATTGCTTCAATAGTCGAAAAAGAAGCTTCGAGTGAGGATGATAAAAGAAAGGTCGCTTCTGTATTTTTAAATAGAATAAAAAATATGCAAAAATTGCAATCTGACCCAACGGTTCAATATGGCGTCGATTTGTTTTTCGGAAAAAAAGTAAATCTCAGTCGCTCTCACTTCTTGCAACGCTACCCATATAGCACGTATTATGTTTTTGGTTTGCCTGCGACGGCGATTTCTAATCCTTCTTTATCATCTATAAAAGCCGTTTTACATCCCGACACGACGAATTATAATTATTTTATTTCGATGCCAAATAGTACAAAATTATTTTTTGCCAAGACTTACAAAGAGCATTTGAACTATGTCGCACAATTATATCGCATGAGAAAAGAAATGAATTATCGGGATAATCATGCAAATAAGAATTGAATCATCGATTATTATTTGATTTGAATTGTTCGTTTTATTTTTTACGCATTTTATTATAATATTATTAAGTAAATTATCACAAATTAAACATTTTAAAAATAGATATGCAGAAAACATTGAAAACTTTTTTTGATTTTTGTTCTGGAATTGGTTCTGCTCATTTAGCTTTCAAAAATTTAGATTTAAAGTGCGTTGGCTATAGCGAAATTGATGAGAAAGCTATAAAAACATATGAATTATTTTATGGCACAGAATATAAAAATTACGGAAATCTCATGAAAATCAACCCAGAGAATTTAAATGATTTTGATATTCTTGTAGCTGGATTTCCTTGTCAGGCATTTTCTATTTTAGGTTATAGAAAAGGCTTTGATGACGATAGGGGAAAGATTATTCATGGATTGTCTAGAATTATTGAAATAAAAAAACCAAAAGCTTTTTTACTAGAAAATGTCAAAGGTTTGTTATCTATAAATAATGGAAATACAATGCAATCTATTTTAGAAATTTTAAAAAATTGCGGTTATCAAGTTTTTTATAAAGTTTTAAAAAGTTCTGATTTCGGTATACCGCAAAAACGGGAAAGAATTTATTTTGTTGGGATAAGAAACGATTTGTATGAAAAAGATAAGCAATTTGAATTTCCAGAAAAAGAAAATAATAAGTTATCAACTTTAAAGGATTTTCTTGTAGAAGAAAGCGATGAATTTATTGTAAGTGGAGCTCAATATGATGTTTTTTTAAAGTATTTGAATAATAAATATAATGTTGGTAAATATCATATTGATGATCTGTTGAAATTAGAATATTTGGTGATTGATGGCAGACAGAGTGATTTAAGGATTTATCGTGATTGCATACCAACATTAAGAACGGGTAGGCAAGGTATTATGTATATTAAAAATAGAAAATTAAGAAAAATATCTGGCTTAGAAGCATTATTATTGCAAGGGTTTAATATTGAGCTTGCGAGAAAAGCACAAGAAAACATTCCTAAAACGATGATTTTGAGTCAAGCTGGTAACGCTATGACTGTTGATGTAATGGAGAAAATTGGCAAATGTATTTTAGATTATATGCATGGATAATATAAAAAGCATAGGTTCAAAAACTGCTAAAAACGGATTCAAAAATGAAAAAGATGTAATTGATAAATTTAATAATTGGCAACAAGATGAAATAGCAAAAGAATGGCTAAAAATTATGGGTTATGATTTGAATAAGATTGAATTTGTGAAAGCAGAAAAAATAAAAGGAAATTTTAAAGCTGATATTCAAATAAAAGTTGAAATAAAATATAAAATACTATCAGATGTTCAGAATTTGCAAGTTAAGTTGATTTCAAATGACAATGGTTTTAATCAAATCGATAAAAGATGGGTTGATAAATATACTGAATTATGGACTATTCCAGAAGATATTGTTAAAATGTTAAAATATTATACTGGAGAGTGCTTACCTTATAAAAAATCAAGAGATAATAGAAGAATGTTCATTGATGAACTTATAAAACAAGATCAAGAAAAAATTTTAGATTTTTTTAGAAAAAATAAAATTCTGATAATCACGGATATTATTAAAGGACGTGGAGAATTTTCAGCTGAGTGGTTTCTTGTGATTCAAAAAACAAATAATGATATTGCAAAATGGGCTTTAAAGAATATAAATTTTTGTTTGAATTTATTTTCAGATGGAGATGTGGAAATTACAAAAAAAGGTAATATTAAAATTGGCAAAATAACCGTACAAAGAAAAGGTGGGGACGGTGGAAAAAAGACGGCACAAATGTTGCAATTTAAAATCAATCCTTCAATAATTTTTGATTGATTTGTCGTTAAATCATTTTATAACATCAAGTCAACGAAGCAACAAGTTATTGAAATCGCAAAAGCCTAACTCAATTTTTTCTTCAAAATCTCATTTATCATTGCGGGATTTGCTTTGCCTCGACTTTTTTTCATCACCTCTCCAACAAAAAAACCAAAAAGCTTCACTTCACCATTTGTATATTTTGTAACCTGAATTTCATTCGCACTTAACACTTCGTCGACTAATTTCTCAATCGCTGAATTATCAGAAATTTGCCCTAAGCCCTCTTTTTCTATAATTTTTTTTGGAGATAATGAGGAATCTTCAAACATTTTATCCAAAACGGATTTTCCTGCTGAGCCACTAATTTCCTTATTTTCAATGCATTGCAATAACTCTGCAAAATGCTCTGTAGAAATTTGACACTCTTTGAAAGAATGAATTCCTTTTTTCGTCATTCGAGATGTAAGCTCACTATTCACCCAATTCGCCGATAATTTTGGGTCGATTTTATAAGTCAAAACTTCTTCAAAATAATTTCCCATATCAACATCATTCACTAAATTATGCACAGCCTCATGATTCAGTCCATAATCTATATATTCTTTTTTTCTCGCATCTGGTAATTTTGGCAAATTTTTTCTTAATTTTTCGATATACTCGTCAGTCAAATCAACTGGCAATAAATCAGGATCTGGGAAATATCTATAATCGTTGGCATCCTCTTTATTTCTTAATTTTTTTGTTTCTTGTTTATCGGCATCAAAAAGCCTTGTTTGACTCTCAATTTTTCCTCCGTTTTCGAGAATTTCGATTTGCCTGTTGATTTCATATTCAATCGCATTATATATATTACTTGTCGAATTGAGATTTTTTATTTCGCATCGAGTTCCTAATTTATCACCAACTTTTCTCACTGAGACGTTTGCATCGCATCGCAAATTCCCCTTCTCCATGTTTCCGTCGCACGTTCCAACATACTGCATTATCAGCTGAAGTTTTTTTATATACAAAATCGCTTCTTCTGGCGATGAAATATCTGGGTCAGATACTATTTCCATCAGCCCAACACCTGCTCTATTCAAATCTATCAAAGTATTTTTTGGATCCAAATCGTGAATCGATTTTCCTGCATCTTGCTCTACGTGAATCCTTTCAATATTAATATTCTTTTCCTCCCCATTCTCTAACTCTATCGTTAAAACACCACGACCAACGGTTGGATAATAGAATTGAGAAATTTGATATCCATTTGGCAAATCAGGATAAAAATAATGCTTTCTGTCAAAAACTGAATGTTTGTTTATCTCTGCATTAATTGCTAAACCTGTTTTTACTGCTTGCTCAATGCAGTATTTGTTTAAAACGGGCAATGTTCCGGGAGTTGAAGCATCAAATAATGCAACATTTGTATTCGCCTCTTCACCAAATTTTGTTGATGCTGAGGAGAATAGTTTTGATTGCGAGTGTATTTGAGCGTGAATTTCAAGTCCGATAACGGCTTCCCAATCTTTTTTTTGGCCGAATAATATATTCATATGTCGATAAGATAGTAAAAATTGTCATTTAATAATTAATATATCAGATTTTTCTTTCATTTGATATAATTTTTTTATTGAATTGCGATAGCTGTGAGATTATTATCGTTTTTATATCACTCAATTACTCCACATCAAAAAATATCAAAATGATAAACGAGTCAGACTTTTCAATCGAGATTTTTATGAAAAAAATTTCACATATAAAAGGTAAAATTTTATCCATAGACTTTGGAACAAAAAAAATTGGTTTAGCGATGACTGATATGAATCGCTCAATGGCTTTTCCTTTTGAAATTTATATCAGAAAGAATCTGGACTTTGATATCAAATATTTTTTAAATTTAATCACGGAGCATAAAATCGTCGGGATTATCATTGGAGTAGCACTCATAGATGATAAATTTCTTGGAAATAAAAAATTATTTTTTCTAATCGAGCAATTTTTGAATAAAATTCTTGAACATAAAAACCTTCCATATTTATTTTATAATGAAGAATACTCGAGTCATATTTCGAATGAAAATCTTTATGAGATTGGTTTAAATAAAAATCAAATTGCTCGACAAGAAGACAAAATCGTCGCAACAAATTTTTTGAAAGAAGTGTTTGATATAGAGTGACTTTATTTTACTTATAAAACCCATTGCGTTTATTTTGCGCTTAAAATTCAACAACCATGCGAAAATAAATCGCGTTTAAATCGCTTTATAGAAGGAAATCAAGCTAAGTTTGAAGTTTTTGTCGTCCGAAAATAGACGAAAATATTGAATTTTGAAGGTTTAAAAGAAATGCAATGGGTTCATAGATTTTCCCACTCTTTGCGCTTTCTTTTATCAGATGTTTTTATTTTGAGATTGAGCGTTACTACATTTTTCAAAAACAAATTTTGTCGCAAAGCCTGCTATAACAGCAGCTACAAGAGATATTCCCACAATAGATAAATATAGTAGTGCTTTTTTAGCAATCACA
>CAIPFW010000014.1 GCA_903864455.1 uncultured Anaplasmataceae bacterium
AAAATGAATGAAAATTATAATTTTCTTGCTTCTTGGTTTTATGAAACGAGAAAGAAAATACAAAATGGAACTATCAATATCGATAATTTCTCACAAAATATTGAAGAAATTTTATATAAACTTTTGTCTTATGATTTGAGAGCATTGGTAGATGATCAAAATTTTTCTCAAATTAATCAAAATAAAGAAAAAAATCGAGTAAATGTTGGTGGCGTTTTTATTGGCGGAGATGAAAAATTTATCGTTCAGTCAATGGCGATAAATTCCCTAGAGAAAATCGATGCTCTTCATAAAGAATTTATTGAGTTGGCAGATGCGGGTTCTGAAATTATAAGAATTGCATGTATAAGTGAGAGTGACGCGTCAAAAATGCGACTTTTGAAAGAGCGACTTCATGGAACGAAATACGATGCGATTCCAATTGCAATGTGCGGTCAGTATAATGTCGCTCCAATTATAAAAAATACGGATATCTTGGATCATATTTCAAAATTACGCATTAATCCAGGGAATATCACTTTGCATGCAAAAAATGATGATAATTTTATTGAAACGATAAAGTATCTTCTTTTATATAATTCAAAATTGACGAATAGACCAAAAATTTGTGTGAGAATTGGTGTGAACTGGGGCTCTCTTGATGCAAAATTAAAGACAATTGTGATGGATATGAATAATAAATTGCCAGAGACTCGATCATCCAGTCACGTTGAAAGAATTGCTCTTGTTTTGTCAGCGATTTCAAGCGGTTTGTATGCAGAGATGCTTGGATTAAATAAAGATTTAATTATTGTTTCGTGTAAAACGAGCACTGTGATTGATGGCTATATTACGAGCAAGTTGATGAATATCTTGTGTGATTATCCAATACATCTTGGAATTACTGAGGCGGGGCAGGGCGATGATGGTGTGGTGTTGACAGCATGCGGTATCGCTCCATTACTTCTGCAAGGAATTGGATCAACTTTGAGAGTTTCAATTACGCCAAAAATGAATGAATCGAGAACGAAAGAAGTCTATGTTTGTAAACAAATTTTACAGTCCGTTGGAATTCGACAATTTAAACCAAAAACGACTTCTTGTCCAGGTTGTGGAAGGACAGACTCAAGTTTTTTTCGTGAATTGGCTGAGAAAGTTGATATTTTTATAAAGGAAAATTTAGAAAATTGGTGTGCTCAATATCAAAATGAAGATATAAGGGGGTTAAAAGTTGCAGTGATGGGATGTTTGGTGAATGGTCCGGGAGAAAGCAAACATTCGGATATTGGAATAAGTCTTCCTGGATATCGAGAATCTCATTCTGCGGTTGTGTATTTGGATGGTGAGAAGCACTGCGTTCTTAAGGCTGAAAATGAAATCAATATTACTGAAGAATTTTTTAAAATTATCGAAAAATACGTAAAAGATAGATATTTTCTTGCGATAAAGGTTTAGGTGTATTTTTAATTTTTATTCACAGCATTCAAAATATTCATTTAAAATGATTGAAAAGTATAAAATTTTAAATGAATAAAACGCAAAAATTAGATTCTATATTTTCTATTCTTGAACAAACAATAGAAACACCAGATACAGAGTTGCAATTTAAAAATGATTTTACATTTCTCATCGCAATCATACTTTCCGCTCAAACGACTGATATTCAAGTGAACAAAGCTACAAAAGAATTATTTGAGATTGCTGATAGCCCTGAGAAGTTCTTGGAATTAGGAGTTGAGGGTTTGTCAAAATATATTTCAACTTTGAATTTATATCCAACAAAAGCGAAAAATATCATTAAAACGTGCGAGATTTTGGTTGAAAAATTTCATTCAAAGGTTCCAAATAATTTTGAAGATTTAATATCTTTTGCAGGTGTTGGCAGAAAAACGGCAAATGTTTTTTTGAATAATTTATACGATCATCATGTCATCGCTGTTGATACTCATGTCGCTCGTGTTACAAATAGAATAGGGGTTTGCGATTCGACGAATCCGCTTAAAGTTGAGAAAGAATTAGAAAAATATACGCCGAAAAAATGGCTTCGAAATGCTCATAATTGGTTGGTTTTGCATGGTAGATATGTTTGTAAGGCGAAAAAGCCAAATTGCAATCAATGTGCGATCAATGCTTATTGCGATTTTTATCAAAATATTAAAAATTCGTAAACGCAAAATTCATCAATTGATTTATTTCAAAATCAATTTTATTATTAAAATAATGACATTTTTATAGTTATGCGAATGATGACTAACTGTCTGAATTTCGACCCATGCTCTGGTAATTGTGGAGCAGGTGGTGGAAGAAAATAAAAATATTTTTAGGTAAAAAAATGATAACAAATCAATCTTATGTTGTTGACGTTTATACTGCATCTTATTGTGGTTGGTGCACGAAAACAAAAGAGCTTTTGAAAAATGATGGAATAATTTTCAACGAAAAGCCATTGGAAGATGGTGCGTTTTTTCAGGGGAATGATTACAAAGATAAATTAACTGCTAATCAATACGAAAAACTTCAAAGCTTTAGCGAGTCCATGAAAGATGTTTATGTAAGTTTGATAAATGGCGATATAAACGTTGATTTAGTTCATACGTTTGATAATTTATTGAAAAAAAGTGATGAAGAGTTTTTCTCTATCATAAAAAATGCCGAAGTATCGGATGATTATAAAACGATAAATGAATTATCAAATTATTTGTCGAATAATCAATCTTTAGTTGGAATATATAACAGTTTTTATAATTTTAAATCCGAAGTTATCAAAAACCAACATGATTTTTTCACTCATGTGAACCACGGTGATATTACTCCTACGATTCCGCAAATCTTCATCAATGGTGAGATTTTCCCAATATCGCAATCCTTTATTACTGACAGGGAGCTTGGAGCTTTTGGAGAATTACTGAATTGCAACGAGCATTACGGCGATAGCAATTCTTGCTTTTCAGAATTTACAAATAATCATGAGCAATTCATCGAACAAGCATTTCCTGATCTGAAAACTTTATCTACTTTATCTGACTTATCATCTATGGAGTCTTTTCTAGGAATCGTTTAATGAATTTTTGAATTGTTTCGTAAACTTTACGAATAAATAAATTAAATTATACTGCGATATCATTTTTCTGATATAATTTTTCATTAAAAAATACATATGTTTAATGAAAATTATTATAGAAGTGAATTGTGAGTCAGCGGGATGGAAAAATAATAAACTTTTGCCATTTAAACAGGTAAAAAAATTTATTCATACTCCAATCGCGCACACTTTAAGAGCGCTGAATTTTTCTTGTAAAGAAATAGATTTTTCAATTTTGTTGACAAGTGATAAAAAAATTCAAAAACTCAATCTTGAACACAGAAAAAAAAAATCACCAACGAACGTTCTTTCATTTCCTTATCTTGAAGACTGTATAAGAGAAAATTTAAATGTTTTTTACGATGAAGAAATAATGGCGGGTGATATAGTACTTTCATATGAAACGATTCTACGCGAAAGTCAAGAAAGAGCATGGCCTCTCGAATGCTCTGAAAAAGTTTTTCAAGATCATTTTGCTCATCTTGTTGTACACAGCGTTTTGCATATCTTTGGATACGATCATGAAAATGAAAAGGATGCCGATGAAATGGAGGAAAAAGAAATATTAATTTTGAAAGAATTGAATATCGCAAATCCATACGAATCTCTTGAATAATAGGAAATATTCTATATATTCAATTATAAGTATATGTTTTTAATAAAAAATCAATATTTTTGTTAACGCTCAACTTCTTTATTATAAAAAGATTTTATTATACAAGGGTGCAAAAAAAGTCGGAAGCAAAAAATTTCATTTTTAATAAGAAAAAATGCTTCCATGACTTTTTTCATAGCTTTATTATAAATTTATACCAAATGGTACGTAATATTTTTTAGGAAAAAATTATATGTCGGGATTTAACATTTTTTCTAATAAATTTCATAATTTATTGAGCGCTTTAAATAAAAAAGATACTAAATCGAAAAACGATGATTTATCTCAAAATGAAGAGAGTTCGAAAGAACAAATCTCTTCAACAAATGATGATTCATATTTAGTTGCGAATCGATCGTTGTGGCGAGCTGTGATTTTGCAAGCAATTATTGATATTGTGAACAATTCATCACGAACGGAGAATAAAATAGCAAAGATTGAGGCAAAACAATGGGTTTTCAAGGAGAATGATGATTTTTATGAGGTTTGTAACTTAGCTGGATATACGGTGAAGTATGTGAGAAAGAAAATCATGGAGGTTATGCGTCAAAACCTCGTTTCTAAAATTGTAATTAACAAGATGTGCAAAGAGGAAAAGTTTATTTTGAACGCTAATGAAAATTACAGCCCTGCGTTCGATTATGAAAAGAAGGTGATGCTTTTCGGTTAGAAATTTTTTTTGAGATTGCCGTTGAGCATTCTCACTTAAAGTCTTTTAATTTAATTTAAATACATTCCACCATTTACATGTAATGTTTGACCTGTAATATATTTTGCACCTTCGCTGGCTAAGAAACCAATCATTTCATAGACATCATTCGTCCCCCCAAAAGCACCTGATGGAATTTTTTTTCTCATCATGTCTTTAATGATATCTGGAATTCTGTTCGTCATTTCTGTTTCTATAAAACCGGGAGCAATAGCGTTTACATTGATGCTGTATCTTGCCAATTCAATCGACAATGACCTCATCATACCTTCGAGCCCCGCCTTGCTTGCAGAATAGTTTACCTGTCCTTGATTTCCAATCGATGCGATGATGCTTGAAATAAAGATAATTTTCCCACTTTTCTTTTTAACCATTTCTTTGGCAACGCCCGAAGTTAAAAGAAAATTTCCAGTTAAATTCACATTTATAACTTTCTCCCAATCATCATTCGTCATTCGAAGAAATAATTTATCAGCATTTGTTCCTGCATTACAAATCAAAACATCGATTTGATTCATTTTTTCAATAGCGAGTTTGATGGCATCATTGATTTGATTGACATCATTCATATCGCAAATCGCACCATAAACCTTTGCATTGCTTGGTAAATCGCCGATTAATTTGTCGATTTTTTCTTGCGATGAAGATGTGAAAAAAACTTCAGCTTCTTCTCGAATCAATAAGTTTTTTACAACCGCACTGCCAATTCCTCCTGTGCCACCCGTTATAAAAACTTTCTTTCCAGATAAATTATACAAATTATGCATTTTCTTTCTTACGACATTTATTTATTTTAGAATATATAATATAATTATCTAGAAAACAAGAAATATTATATATATGAATGCAATTACAAATCACGGTCATCAAGAAATTTTTAACTTTACAGATGAGAATGAGAAAGAAATCGAAAGAATCTTTTCTCGATATCCAGCAGAAGGAAAAAGAAGCGCAACATTACCATTATTAGACTTAGCACAAAGACAAAATGGTGGTTGGTTGTCAGATTCTGCATTACAAGCTGTGGCTCATAAATTAAATTTGCCAAAATTAACTGTAAAATCAGTTGCAAGTTTTTATACTATGTTTCACCTAGAGCCAGTGGGAAAGAATGTGATTGAGGTTTGTAAAACCTTATCATGCAAATTAAATGGTGCGGACAAAATTCAAGAAACTCTCGAAAATATATTAAAAATTAAACTTGGTGAGACCGATGAATCTGGGAATTTCACATTATTGCCTTGTGAATGCTTGGGTGCATGCGTCAATGCTCCTGTGATAAAAATCAACGATAATTATTATGAAGATTTGTCGATTGAAAATGTTTATCAAATTATTGAAGATATTCAGAACGGTAAAAAGCCAAAAATCGGCTCTTATAGAGCTGAGAAAGTTTCAAGTTGTTGATTTTGAATCTCAAAAATACACAAAAAACCACTCATAAAAGTTAATTTTATGTGAAGAATGTATAGAAAAATGTTGTTTTTTCTAGGATTTATAAGGGTTGCAAGCAATAGTCAAGTAAAATAAACTTTTCTTTAAAGATTCGCTGATATCATCGTAATAACGAATTTATTAAAGAGAAAGAATATGGAAAAAAGCATCAAAGGTCAGGTTTCTGAAGTGGAAAATATTATTCAATCTATCATCTCAAGATTTGACATCGTTGATAGAAATGATAATCATAAAAAACCATCAATGTATAATTTATGGATGATACACGATGCAAAGGTAAAGAAAGAAAATATTACGGAGATGTTTAAAAAACTTTCTGAAAATAATTTTTGTAAAGAGTCTGAAGTCGAGAGATTGCATGATGAATTAACTCGAATGCAAAAAGTTCGACTGGCAGTTCTTCCAAAAAATTGCGTAGATTCTGTGATTTGTGATTTAAGACAAATTATTCAAAGTTGTGACTTCGAATTCGTGTTGAACGAATACGTGGAATAATTTTGATAAAAAATTCTTGAAGTAAAGAGTAAAAAATATGATTCTTTCTAAAAACTTGCAGGATGTTTTTTATCAAGCGATTTTGTTTGCGATAAATCAGCTTAATCATCAATATCTGACTCCGGAGCATGTATTATTTTGTGCGTTGGATGATAAATCGATGAATGATTTATTCGTTTCGCAAAATATAGATCTAAAGCAACTAAGAAATCAGCTTTATCATCATTTGCAACATAGATTGGAGGATTTGACCAGTAAAAATACTGAAAAATCTTATAGTTTGAAATTTACAAACAATCTCACAAATCTTTTAGAGAAGGCAATAGTTCATTCTTATGATGCACGGAGATTGTCCATAAATTTATACGATTTTCTGATTGAAATGATGACTGATCAAGAATCATTTGGTGGTTTTTTTCTCAAAAATCTCAATCTTGATGTGATGGATGTGATCAAGCATTCGCAATTTTCTCGTGATGCCGATGAACAGAAGTCAGCAATCAAAAGGCAATTTTTTACACCTTCAAACCCTCAGGCAGAAGGGTTGTATGATTTTCTGACGAGCGATTCTTTTGAAAACAAAGAAAAGAAGAATAGTTTCTTAAATCAATTTTGCGCGAATTTTAATCAAAAAGCTTCGATGAATAAAATCGACCCAGTTTTTGCCAGAGAAAAAGAATTGAAGATTATCATTCAATCATTGTGTTGTAGAAGAAAAGGGAATGGTCTTTTGGTTGGAGATAGTGGCGTTGGTAAAACTGCAATTATTGAATATTTAGCGCAAAAAATTGTAAATGGTGATTCTGATATTCCAAAAAAATTTAAAAACGCAATTGTTTATTCGTTAGATTTGAACGGATTAATTTCTGGTACGAGATATCGTGGTGATTTGGAAGAAAGATTAAAAAATCTGATGAATGAAATCGAATCATCGAAGCATACAATTATTCTTTTTATTGACGAAATTCATACCGTAATTGGAACTGGTTCAACAAATAATGGAACTTTAGATATTGGGAATATTTTAAAGCCGTATCTTGCACGTGGGTTGATTTATTGTATTGGTGCGACTACAAGAAAAGAATTTACTCAATTTTTAAGTAAGGACAAAGCCTTTTTAAGAAGATTCCAAATTATTTATATTGATGAGCCAAACGAAGAAGATGCGAAAAAAATGATAAAAGGAATTATAAAGCATTATGAAAATTATCATAATGTTCTTTATAGTGACAATGCGATTCAATCAGCAATTAAGCTTTCAAAAAGATACATCGCTGAGCGTCAATTGCCAGATGTGGCTTTAGATGTGATTGATTTTGCTGGGTCTACAATGAGCATTGAGAGAGAATGCAATCAATCAAAAAATTCTGTAATAAGCAAAAAAGAGATTGAAAATGTAATATCTTCAATTACAGGCATTCCAAGTTTGAGAATTAGCGGAGCGGAAGCGAAAAAAGTTCTGAATTTGGAAAAAGAACTTAAAAATATCATTATTGGTCAGGATGAAGCCGTGAGAATGGTTTGCACTTCAATTTTGGTGAGCAAGAGCGGTTTAGGAAACAATGAAGAAAAAAATAAACCGATTTCGTCTTATATTTTCTATGGTCCTACAGGCGTTGGAAAAACTGAAATGGCGGTTCAATTGGCGAAATTGATGGATATGAACATGGTTCGAATTGACATGTCTGAATATTCTGAGCAACATTCCGTGTCGAAATTGTTTGGTTCGCCTCCCGGATATGTCGGATTCGAGCAAAGTGGAGTTCTAACAGAACAAGTTCATAAAAATCCATATTCCGTGATTTTATTTGATGAAATTGAAAAATCGCATCACTCAATTCATAATACACTCCTTCAGATTCTTGATTATGGGAAAATGACCGATAATTTTGGTAGAAATATTAATTTCTCTAACACGATTATCATTTGCACTACAAATACGGGGTCGTCATCTATGGATAAAATTACCCCAGGATTTGGAAATCTCAATAATAATGAAATTATTGATAAAGAATTGGAAGAGATATTTTCTCCGGAATTTAGAAATAGATTTTCTGCAATCATTCGATTTAATCATCTTAATGAGAATACAATTTTTAAAATTATCGATAAAGAGATGGAAATTATTCGATCTTCTTTTAAGAAAAAGAGAATTGATTTTGAAATTGATAATTCGGTGAACGCATTTGTTTTAAAAAATGGTTACAATAAATCTATGGGTGCAAGACCGATTGAGCGTTTTATCAATGAAAAAATAAAAATTAAACTTGCAAATCTTTTCTTGGAAAATGAAATCAACAAAACTGCAAATAATGAAAAAATCTCTATTCATATCAAGGATGATGAGATCGTTGTGAATTAATAGATCGGTAAAAGAGATAATTTTCTTTTTTTGTTTAAGGGGAAATGCAATGGGTTTGATATAAACCGAAGGAGAATTAAAGTTGAACACGTCTTTAAAGATATGAAAATATTTAAATATTTAAAAGATAGATGTCGGAATTTCATAGAAGATACATTTAATAAGAGATTTTCGGTAATAGCTGGTTTAGTGAATCTCAAGAATTC
>CAIPFW010000015.1 GCA_903864455.1 uncultured Anaplasmataceae bacterium
AAAATGAATCAAATATACGACAAAGAGAATATTTTTGCAAAAATAATTCGCAAAGAAATTCCATCAGATGCTCTTTATGAAGATGATTTGTTGCTCATCATAAAAGACAAATACCCAGATAAAAGATATAAAACTCATCTGCTTTGTTTACCGAAAGGAGAATATACGAATTTTCATGAATTTATAACGCATCACAACAAAATCGATGCATTTTTTCAAAAAATCAAAGATGTTTTACAAAAAATAAACATCGAGCATTATCGATTATCAACGAATAATGGGGATAGAGCTGGTCAAGAAATTATGCATTTTCATATTCATATTAAAAGTAATGATGAGTTGAATTGAAAAATAAACATTGTACACCTTCAAATTCACTCTTTTCATCTTGTGTTTTCATTGAAAAAACAAGATAATTATTTATAAAAAGTAAATTGATTATGAAGATAATATCAAGATTCGCACCAAGTCCTACAGGCTATTTACACATAGGCAATCTACGAACATTTATTTTTGCATGGCTATCCTGTAAAAAAAACACAGATAACAAATTCTTTTTGCGAATCGATGATACAGATTTGGAAAGGTCAAAAAAAGAATATGAGATTCAGATAAAAAAAGATTTACTTGAATTTGAAATGAATTGGGATGAGGAATTTTGCCAATCAAATCGGGCTGAACGATATAAAATTATCACAGAACAATTGATAAAGAATGGTCATTTATATGATTGCTATGAATCGGTGGAAGAGTTGGATTTATTGCGAAAAGTTCGACAACCATTTATTTATGATAGAAAAAAAGCTCTAGAACTTACGCAAGAAAAAAAAAATGAATTGAAAAGAAATGGCGTAAAACCATATTGGAGATTCAAATTAAATAAAGATGAAGAGATATCTTGGAATGATGAGGTGAAGGGAGTTTTAAAATTCGATTCAAAACAACTATCTGACCCCGTTGTGATAAGGGCTGATGGGACTTTTACATATTTGTTAATTTCCGTGATTGATGATATCGACCATGGAATTAATTATATTGTGAGGGGTGAAGACCACGTTTCAAATACAGCGACTCAAATTCAAATGTGGAAAGCACTTCAATCTGAGATTCCATTGTTCGCTCATCTTCCATTACTTAAAATGCCGGAAGGAAAGATTTCGAAAAGAACTGGTGGTTTTGAGGTTTTTAATTTATTTAATGAAGGGGTTTTCCCAATAACGCTTGTCAATTATTTATTGAAATTGGGAAATTCTCATTACAATAACGAAATCTTTTTGACAATTGACGAGCTGATAAACAATTTTAATATAAAAAATTATAACAATGCTTCGCCAAATTTTACAAGAAAAGAGCTTGACGATTTAAACATGAAAATCGCATACCAAATTGAAAATAAAAAAATCATTGATTTTTTAAAAAACAAATTAAACATACAAACAGATGATATATTGTGGGGGATTTTAAAGCATAATATAGAAAATTTTGATGATTTGAAATATTGGATAAATCGATTTGAAAATGATGAATATGATTTTTCGTATTTGAATGATGATGAAAAAAAAATCGCTATACTTGCAAAAAAATATCTGCCTGCTGAAAATGAATGGAATAAAAAAACATGGGCGAATTGGATTACATCAATCGCTGAAAATCATTCAGAATTTTTAAAAAAAGAATTATTTATGACTTTGAGATTTGCAATTACAGGAAAAAAATCTGGCCCAGAAATGAGTGAGTTAATTTTTTATCTTGGAAGAAAGAAAATTGAGGAGATGTTGGATCTTGTAAGATAATTTATATAAAACGAATTCTCCTTTCATCAACTCCTAACTCAACCATCTCACCTATTTCATAAATCTCACTTTGATTTTGAAAATTTTTTTCATTTCCACAAAAAAGTAATTCATAGTCGTCACCCCAAGATAAAATTTCATCCAACGTGATGATATTCTTCTCAATCAAATTTTTTATTTTTTTATTGATTGGGATTTTCCTTACATCTATATTTGCCGATAAATTTGAAGCATTACAAATTTTTGTCAAATCTTTTTTCAAGCCATCAGAAATATCTGTGCATGCATTTGCTTTATCAATTATTTTCAAACCTAAATCTATTTTGCATTGAAAAGTCAAGTATCGATCGATAAATTCCTGATAATCATCTTTATTTACATTTATTTTCCCTGACAAAATTAAATACCCAATATAGCTATTTCCCAACTCACCAGAAATATAAACTTTATCTCCGATTTTCGCTTTGTCATGCGGCATCAGATTTTGATTTTTATTCACTAAACCAAACATAGTGACGCTCATGATCATTATATTATTTGTATTGAAGTTTGTGTCACCTCCAAATAAATCCAAATCATATAAATTTTTTATAAAATAAAGCCCGTCGCAAAAACTCTCAATAAATTTTTTATCGATATTTTTTGGTAATGAAATACCCATCAAGTAGCCATAAGGCATTGCACCCATCGATGCTAAATCGGATAAATTTTTGTTTAAAGCTTTTTGAGCTATCAAATTTGGGGGATCGTTTCGAAAAAAATGCATTTCAGAAATCAATATATCTTTCGTAACAACTAATTTTTTGTTATTTGGAATTGGAATTTCACACCCATCATTCAAAAAGTTTTGCGTTTTTGACAATTTTTTAAAATATTGATGTATTAATTCAAATTCATCCATGTTTTTTTATTTGATTCTTTATTCTGATAATATCATGGATTTTGACTATTGTTGCGAGAATCAATAAAATTATTAAAAAGAATTTTCTCTTTGAAAGATGGCAGGAGTAACATGTTTACCTTTGAAGTATGTATCAATAAGTGTTATAACCAAATCAGTTAAGGTATAAGCTTCAATTAACTTTCCTTTTGTATTTACCCATGGTGTTAACCAATGATCAGTGGGA
>CAIPFW010000016.1 GCA_903864455.1 uncultured Anaplasmataceae bacterium
ATTGCGTTTGTTTTATATTTAAAACTCAAAGAGTGCGTGAAAATAAATCGCATTTTAAAGTACCTTACAGAAGGAAATCGAAGTGAGTTTGAAGTTTTTATCGTGCGAAAATCGATAAAAATACGAAATTTTAAATTTTTGCGGTGGATGAAAGTTGGTTTATTTTACAGCCATTGTAAGCTTCTAAAGAGATATTTTCTTCTGGACCATAAAATTTATAATATATCTTCTCAAAATCTTCGACTGATATTTTTTTATCCTGACCCTCCAATATTCGCTCCACTCTCCTTGATATATTATTAAGCTCATCGCCTTCTACATTTGCACCATTCTTTTTTGATAATTTCGATAGACGCTCCTTAATATTACTGAAAAGTACATATCCGCCTGTCTTTTTTACAGTCAATTTATACTCAGCATCATCTATTGAAACATCATCAACACGGGCATTATTATTACAAGAGTTAATAAAACTTCTGACTCTTGCTTTCCATATATTGCGATTCATTTCAGGAGTTTCATCTACAATGATATTTGTCGTATGTTTTGGTCGATATTTAGAACGAATAGATTTTTCTGGACTGTGAAATTTGTTATATATTTTATCAAAGTCTTCGAATGATATTTTTGTATCCTGACCCTCAAATATTCGCTCCACTCTCCTTGATATATTATTAAGCTCATCGCCTTCTACATTTGCACCATTCTTTTTTGATAATTTCGATAGACGCTCCTTAATATCACCGAAAAATACATTTCCGCTTATCCTTTTTACAGTCAATTTATACTCAGCACCATCTATTGAAACATCATCAACACGGGCATCATTATTACAAGAGTTAATAAAACTTCTGACTCTTGCTTTCTCCTCCTCGTTGATTTTGTTATCTAGGGCATCATGTAATTTCTCTTTCAAGTCTTCGTTCTCCGCCAATAAGGTACTAATATCCATATTATTTTTTAAAGTTGTTGGTTGGTTAGATGTAGCGGCTCCATCTGAGTATTGGAATTGGTTTGTCGAAGGCTTTATTTTTAATAATTCTAATTCTTTATTGAGATTTTCTATGTCTTTATTGAGATTTTCTATCTTTTGCGATTTCTCTGTTGAGAGTCCCTTTGTACGTTCTAAATCATCCACTATATTTTTCAATTCGTCGTTTTTTAATTTTAATTTTTCAATCTCGACTTCCTTCTTTCTTATTTCTTCTTTTAATTCTGTCACTGTTTTTTGAAATTCCAAGTTTTGTTTTTTTAGATCTAGATCCCCCATATGAGGAACGGACAATTCGTTTATCTTTTTGCCCGACATCTCTTTTGACAATTTCAATGTAAGTTCCGCTACTTCACTCTCTAACATTTGTATTTTCTCATTCGATTCATTATTTTTATCTCTTAATACTTTTTCAAGTTCATTATTTTGATCTTTTAATGCTTTTTCAAGTTTCTCTTTATCTCTTGATGCAGTAAATTCTACTACTTGAAGTCTATCATTTTCCTTCCTTAAATCTTTTAATTGCATTTTGAGTTCTGATATTTCTATCTCTTTGTTTTTATTTTCATCTATGTTGTTTTTTGAATCATCAGGGAATGCTCTTGACTTCCTTTGTGGATCTTCGTCACTTAATTCTTGGTTTAAAGGTTTTTGTAATCGAGTAATTTTTTTCATTTGTGATACAATTGTGAAAATAGCAATGATAAGCAATATACTAACCAATAGAGCTATTATAGATGATGCGATTAATGGGGCATTTTTTATCATATCCTCTTTTGTGAATTTCATATATAAAACCTAATAAATATTTTAATATACTATAACAGCATAATATATAATAAAATATTATAACATAAAATACATTAATAAACCCATTGCATTTCCCCTTAAATAAAAAATTCCATTAAACCATCATATTTGTTTC
>CAIPFW010000017.1 GCA_903864455.1 uncultured Anaplasmataceae bacterium
ACTTTTTATTTAATGGAATTCTAATATTTTGCTTAGGAAAAACTAATATATCCGAGGACTCAGAAATATTGGCAAGAATTGTAATAACGCGATACGAAATACCACCATTTGAATATATTGGATCAACATTATCAGAATGATTTAATGTGGGTCCATTCATTTTCCTGATTTGAATGGGCTCAAGCTTAAAATTGGTGATAGGGTAAACTTGAGGAATTATGGAATCAACTATAAAATTTCTAATAGTAGAGTAAATAAATTCTTTCATATAAGAATTACTCTCATCCGATTTTGAAATATTCTCCAAGAGTATTTTTTTGCTATGAGTATTTTCTCCAACGCCATATGTAGTTTCAATTTTCTCCTCTACAAATGAGTTAAAAAAATCAACTACTTGATCACAAAAAATAGGGTCTAATGCATCTTGAAAATATTTAATATAAGGATCGTATATATTTTTTTTCATAATTGTGAACTCAAAAATCGAATCTAAAATTAAACCTCATTTAACAAGGCTGTCATATTATTTGCAATAATATAATTGCCTTTAATATTTAAGTGCCCGCTATCAACGAAAAGCTCATCAGCTATGCCGTCTAGTCTACTTGTAAAATCAACTGGGGAACTTATTGAAAGAATCTTATCTCTAAATTGAGGGTAAATGTGTGGTCTTCCCCATGGCAAACCACTTTTTTTAAAATCAACCTCTCGCTTACTCAAGGGTTTTTGAGTGGTTGAAAGCAATGGCTGGAGAATATGAATAAACTTAATTTGCCTCGATTCACATAGAAGCCTCATTTTTGCATGGGAATCAACATAATCTTTTGCAATATCATGAATAATGTCTTTTTCTTGGTTTTCAGTCAAAACATACCGTTCCATGGCATCAACCAAAAGCCTTCTTTCTGCAAGTGAGAAATGAGATTGCAATAAAAAATTGAGGCGTGATGATAAAAACATAAATCTATTTGATAACATTGTTGCAAATAAATTTACCAGTAAATTTATACTTCTTCTAAAATTGAAAGCTAGATCATAAGCCTTCGAGGATAAAAAAACTTGCTCGTAATGTCGAAATGAACTTCCCTTTCCTAATTTTTCGAAATACTTGAACCTAATAAAAAACTCTCGCATGAATAACTCGTGACAACAATTCCATCCGTCATATGCAATAACCATATCAATGCCATCATGCAAGTCATGAAGTAAAAAATTGAGGCTTTCCTTGCTAGTCCAACCAGCAACTCCGTAATTTATGCATACAATTTTTTCATCATATGTTTCCTCGACAATTGCTTCGACTAGGCTAGGAATAGTAAACTGTGGCAACCTAGATCCGTATCCCTGAATTGTTGACCCCCCAACAAATGCAACAACCTTAACTCCATCACTTTTTGCTCTTGCAATACGCTCTCGAGCAGAAAAATTTTCTTCAATTCTATTTTTTGATATCCCCTCTACATCACTTATTAAGATATCAGGGCCTAAGGCAAATGGGTAATTAGATATGATTGAGACATTTTTACCAATTTGATGTCCATACATAGGACTTTGAATAAA
>CAIPFW010000018.1 GCA_903864455.1 uncultured Anaplasmataceae bacterium
AATGAATTTTTTGCAATTACTCAAACTACTCTCAATTTATGGTCGAAAACATTTCAAATTGCTTTATTTATTGTTATTAAGCCTATTTCTCACTGGCTTTTCAGTAGGAATGCTTGGCTTGACAATTAAATCTTTCATTGATAATGGTTTTGTCAATCAGGCGACTTTAAATCAATCAGTTTGCAAATTTATCTTTTTTTCGATAACGCTTGGATTATCTACGGCAATAAGAATTTTTTCTATCAATCTGTTTTCTGAAAGGCTTTGTGCGACAGCAAAAGAGGATATATATAAAAAAATTCTTCATTTTCCAATTCAAAAATTTGATAAAGATGGTACATCGCAATGGATAAATTTTATTTCGAATGATATTGATACAGCAATTAACGCAATGAGCACGAATTCATCAATTATTTTACGAAATATCGCGATGTTTTTTAGCGCTACAACTCTTCTCATCATTGGTTCTTGGAGGTTATCTTTGATAATTTTGCTCATACTTCCTGTGGTTTTGGCTATTATTTCATTTTTTGGATATAAATTGAGAAATAAAATCACATCGATGAAGGGGATTAAAAATCGACTTTTTCTTCATTTCAACGAAACGATTTCATATATAAAAACAATCAAAATATTTTCTGGATTCTCAATCGAATCGACAAAATTATTTCATTTCAATCAAGATATTTTATTTTTTGCAAAAACTTTATTTGCTTTTCGAGGATTTTTTATCGGTCTTATGATGGTTTTAATGCTCATTTCAATTGCAACTGTGCTTTATTTTGGTGGGCAGAATGTTATTCTTGGCGTGATGACTATCGGCGCATTATCTTCATTTATTTTTAATTCCATCATTTGCGCTACTTCTGTTGGTGGTATCATTGAGTCGTTTGCAGAAATTGGAAAAAATTATCCAACTTTCATGAAGCTCAATGATATTTCGAATTATAAATCCGAAGATGTAAAATATTCAATCAATGAATCTCAGAAATTGAAAAAAATAGAAATAAAAAATCTATCATTTAAATATGAAAATAATGACGATTATGCTTTTCAAAATATAAATTTTGATATACAAATGGGTGAAAAAATTGCAATCGTTGGGAAATCTGGCTCAGGTAAGACGAGCTTTACAAATATTTTATTAAAATTTTATGAGAATTATGAGGGTGAAGTCAATTTTCATTGGGAAAATGGGAACTCGATTGAAATGAAAGAATTCTCTAGTAACGATGAATATTTGTCTCGCTTTTCAGCTGTTACTCAAGAAACAAATCTTTTTTCCGACACTATCTATAATAATATAACTTATGGCGCAAAAGATGCAAATCAAGAAGAAATAGAATTTATATTAAAAACTTTGAATTTATATGATTATTTAAATTCTTTGCCAAATAAACTGGAAACAAAAATTGGCGACCAGTCAATTCAGCTCTCAATAGGTCAAAAGCAAAGAATTTTAATTGCTAGAGCTTTATTAAAAAGAGCTCAAATTTTGATTTTAGACGAGCCAACATCGGCATTAGATGAAGAAAATGAAAAAGCTTTGTATTCTTTACTTTTGAATGAAAGATATAGGAGTATGACAATGATTGTAATTACTCATAAGATTAATTTTTTAAGTAAAATGAGTAAGGTGATTGATTTTTGAATTTATGAAAAAGCAAATCATAAAACCATATATCAACAAAATATATTCATTTGATGAATTAAAAAATGCTCATCGAGATATGTTCAATCGAAGAAGCGGTTTTATAAATTTGGTGGAAATATAGAATTATTTTTTATTAGGCAATCTTCGTGGAATCTATTTTTAAATCTTGACTTACAATTTTAAAATTTTTGTTATTTTTTCTTTCTTTATCAATTTTCGTATTTCTTTCCACATCAATTCTTTCTTGTATTTTTCTCTCTCGATTTTCTTTTTTTTCTGGATTGTTGAAAATTTCTTTCGTCATTTTATAGTCTTGTCGATCACTTGGAGATTCATCGCACTTTTCAAAACAAAAATCTTCATGAAATTTTTGAAAAACGCATTTAACCTCATTACCATTATCCAACTTCAATATATCATTTTCATAAAAATAATTGAAGATGCGATCCATAGCTTCTCTCTCCAGGCCTTGTTTTTGAGCAAAACATACAGTTTCAGTAAAAAGAATTGACACAGGATTATTGCTCCTACTTACAAATTTAAATTCAATTCCTCCAGCTATTCTATATTTTAAAGCAACATTCGCACCCACGCAAAATCCATCAACTACATTTGGAGAGTGAGTTACCCAACGGCTAAAGAGGAAAAATCTTTAGATTTCGGTTGGGCTTCTTGGTTCACAGCTCCTAGCAACCTAGGTAGCTCCCCAAGCTTTATACGGTAACCCCTACCGCATTGCAAACTTTAACGAGTAATCC
>CAIPFW010000019.1 GCA_903864455.1 uncultured Anaplasmataceae bacterium
GATTTGAGGTAATAGCTGGTTTAGTGAATCTCAAGAATTCCTTTTAGATAAAAGTAATTCTTGAGAAACAAATATGATGGTTTAATGGAATTTTTTATTTAAGGGGAAATGCAATGGGTTTATTAAACAAAATTCATCGGATTTACATCAATTCTCATTTTTAAAGAAGATAAGTTATATTTGTTTATCTGGTTACGAAGAAAGTCTTGTAAATTAAAATTTTTATTTGTTTTTATAATTAAATTATATCGATACAATCGATTCAATCGAATTATTGCAGATGGTGATGGACCAATAATCTCAACATTTTCATTGTAATCGAGAGAAGTAGCAAACTTTAACGCCAATTTCATTGCCTTTTCTTCATTAGCATCAGAAAATGAAATTTTAAACAAATTGCAAAATGGTGGCATATCGAAATCTTGACGATTCTGAAATTCACTCATATAAAACTTCACACGATTGTGGTCGAGCAAAGAGCGTAGAATAAGATTCTCTGGTTCATAAGTCTGAATAATGACTTCGCCTTTCGTATCAAAACGACCTAGACGACCCATAATTTGATGTAAAATTTGATAAGTTTTTTCAGCTGACCGCAAATCAACTCCAGAGAAATTGAGCCCACCATCAATAATCGCTAAAAATCCAAGCTTTGGGAAATTATGACCCTTTGCAAGAATTTGCGTTCCAACAATAATTTCAATTTCACCGCTTTCGATTAATTTTATATTTTCTTGAATCTCTGAAGAATTGTCGCTTGAGAGTAAAGCGACTTTTTTATCTGGGAATTGCGACTTTATCATTTCAAAAATTTTTTCAATTCCGAAACCATAGAATTTAAAATTATTTTGTTCAAGGCAATTATTACATCGAGCGCAATTTATCAAAATATTGTAATTACAATATGGGCAAAAAAGCTTATTCTTTTCTTTGTGATAAATTAATGAAACGGAGCAATTTTTACATGAAATTTTATTTTGACATTTATTGCACAAAATCACTGAATTATAACCACGACGATTTAAAAAAATCATCGATTGTAAATTGTTTTCGAGATAAAAATTGATTTTTTTAATCACATTCTCTGAGATTAATTGTTTTTTATTTTCATTCGTTTTCATATTCTCAACAAGAATTGACATTCTCTGCGAAAGTTGTTTTTCACTTTGAAGATGAATTCGAATATATTTTTTCGTTTTCACGTAATAAATCGTTTCAAGCGATGGCGTAGCAGAAGCGAGAATAACCTGAAGATTTTTATTATGCTTTGCGATAATATTTGCAACATCGATTGTGTGATAAAAAACACCTTGTTCTTGCTTGAAAGAATTATCATGCTCCTCATCAATTATGATTAATTTTAAATTTTTAAATGGTAAAAAAATCGCAGATCGAGCACCAATAATCACTCTTGATATATTAAAAATTGTAGATAAAAAGACTTCTTTTCTCTCTTTTTGAGTGATGTCAGAATGCCAAGGAAATGGCTTCAGGCCTAAAAATTGCTCAACTCTATGCAAAATTGCGTTTGTAAGGGCTATCTCTGGTAGCAAAATCAGAATTTGAGCAGTAGGGTCGGATATTAAAATCTCTTTTATTTTCTGCAGATAAACGAGAGTTTTTCCAGAACCAGTTTCACCCTCCAATAAAATTGTTTGCTTTATCTCTGGTGTTATTTTTTTTATTCCATCGTAACAAGAAATTTGCAGATTATTTAATTTTATATTGCATTTTTTCTGTTTATAAAAAGCATTGCCAATCTCAACTTTATTCTCTAAATAATTTTTCAAATCAAACAATGAAATTTCTTTTTCAATCAAAAATTCGCTTTTTTTCAAAATTTTATAAATTTGCTCGATTGTTAAAAAAGATTTATAAAAATTATTTGCCGTTCCAACAAATAATGAAAATATGGAACCAAGTGGCTCCATTTGATAATTCGATATTTCTTGTATTATATCTATGAATGCTTTTGTGAAGCTTGGAAATGGTAATTTGTTTTCAATGCACTTGACTTCAAATTCTGTGATAATTTTCTCTTCAACTCCAGAAATAATTCCAACGACAAATTGCTTACGCAAGCTCACAACAACAAAATCTCCAATTTTTAAAATCTCTTCACTGCAATAAGTCAGCGAATGATTTAAAAGACTTGGCGTTATAACTAAATAGTTTTTCATTCAAGATTTTTTATTTTCATCTTAAATAAATAAAAATTTTAATCAACTCTCACTTTTTTTTATGAAGCAACTGAGTCAGAAAAGTAAATGCAATAAGTTTGTTGGTGAGTTACCCAACGGCTAAAGAGGAAAAATCTTTAGATTTCGGTTGGGCTTCTTGGTTCACAGCTCCTAGCAACCTAGGTAGCTCCCCAAGCTTTATACGGTAACCCCTACCGCATTGCAAACTTTAACGAGTAATCC
>CAIPFW010000020.1 GCA_903864455.1 uncultured Anaplasmataceae bacterium
AAAGAGGAAGATAGGCAAGAGGTCTATTATAAAACCTTACTATTGATTTATAAAAATTATTTAATATAATGCAAATTATAATATTTTTATTTAAGTAATTAACGTGCATAATAATACAAGAAATCGTAACAATCATACAAATCAATTACCAACACATCAAACTCATTTGAATGTACAACACAATACACCCCATGCAATTCATTCTAATCATATTCAACATACAAAAGTAGCTTATACTCCTATTGATAATTATACTCACACTCATACTCCGAATTCGCATCATCATATAAGTGAACATCATTCCCATTTAACATCCGGAGCTCATGTCAGAGTTGTTCTTCACCCTACCCCTCTCCTTACTCGTCATTCACATGTAAATCCTCCAAAAGCTCAAATCGTTTACGATTGTTGCATATCATGTCATCGCAACAATATACCTTGCCATCACAAACATTAATTTTTTATCTTTTATTTCGAATAACTTTATGCCTAAAAATTCAAATCAAGATTTCACAAAACAGACCAAGCAACAAGAAAATGAAAAAAATCCACCGTCGTTTTTTACAATTTTATTATATGTGGTAGATTGCATTTCTTCAAAAATACAAAAAAATAAAAAATATTCCCGACTTCAATAAAAAATAATTGATTATTTTCTTGAATTCTGTTAAATTATCTTTGTAGATATAGAAAAATAATAGAACAATGAATCAAATTATAGAAGAAAAACAAGCTACAAATCAAAGCTTGATGATTGAATATTTTGAAACGCCAAATCCAAATACGATGAAATTCTATGCCACGGGTTTTTTGATTTCTCCGGGTATATTAATTGAATTTGATAAAAATACGAAAAATATAAATTCAAATTTAGCAAAAGAATTACTTGAATTGAATTATATTGAGACTGTTTTTTATGGTTATGATTTTATTTCAATCAGCAAAAATGATTCGAAGAATTGGCAAGAAATTTTATCAGAAATTATTTTTATACTTTTGAGATATGAATACGATATAGCTAATAATAGCTTGCTGAATTCTGAAATTACAAGCGATGACGATGATGAAAGCGTTGAATTTGAAGAAAAAGATCAACAAACCGTGAATGAAATTTTAGAATTTTTGGACGATGTTGTGCGACCACAAGTTGCAATGGATGGAGGTGATGTGAAGTTAAAGGCATATAAAGACGGAATTGCATATTTTAAATTGAAAGGCGCTTGTGGATCATGTCCAAGTGCAGGAGTGACTTTATATCAAGGAATTCGGCAGCTTTTAATTGAAAATATTCCTGAAGTTGTTGATGTAGAACAGATATAGATGACTTACATTCTTGCTTTTGATGTAACAAATGAAAATTTATCAATTTCATTGGCATATCAAAATAAAAATGACCAAGAATTGATAGATATATTCATTCATCCTCGGAAATTCTCACCTGCTGAAACGATTTTAAATTCTCTCGAATTTTTTTTAATGAAAAATAATCTTTCGTTTGAACAAATCGATTCGTTTTTGGTAGTGAACGGCCCTGCTAGCTTTATTCGAATTCGTATTGCCCTGACCATTGCAAAAGGATTATCTTTTGTTTTTTCAAAGGCAAAATTTTATACAATTCATATTTTTGAAATTTACAACGCTTTGATAAAGCAGAAAAATTTTATAACAAATGATGATAATCAACTCATCATTCTGTATGGATATGGAGATATTTTTTATACAGAATATTTAAATGAGCAAAAAGCGATGAAATTTCAAGAGATTTTGAAGTTGATAGAAAATCATTCGATAGAAAATATATTCTGTGATGGCAAATCAACAAAAGCTTTTTCAAACTTAGTCTTTCAAAAGCCAATTAATATCTTCGATTTAGAAACGAATATAGAATGTTTATCAAAACTTGCAATTCATACTTTTTTGAAAGATTCAAAGAGTAAAAAAGAAAATCTTGAACCTTTTTATTTAATCACGCCAAGCTTTCGTAAGATGAAAATTTTTTAAACGCGTTGAAAATATTTCTCGAAGAAAATGATTTTTTATAAATGATTTTTTATA
>CAIPFW010000021.1 GCA_903864455.1 uncultured Anaplasmataceae bacterium
CCTGAGTTTACATCAATGATATGGTCATGATGAATCTCTCCCATCGCTTCATAACGAGCTTTATTATCTCCAAAATAATGCTTTTTCAGTAGACCAAATTTTAAAAAAGTTTCCAAAGTTCGATACACTGTCGCCAAATTAATATTCGGATCTATAATTATCGCACGTTCAAAAATCTGCTCCGTATATGGATGATCTTCTGATTCATCGATGATTCTTGCAATTATTTTTCTTTGCTCGGTCAATTTGAAATTAAACTTTTTACATAAACGCTCTAATCTTTGCAAAAAATTATTTTTCATTGTATGAGTTACTATATTCAGAATATAATAACAATTTTTAACAAAAAAATCAAAATAAAGCTATGATATCAGTTAAAGTTTTTTATAGATATGATTCATCGAACTATTTCTCATTATGCAGAATTTTCATTCTTGAAGAATAAATTACATAAGTCTATAATAAATACATAAATTCAAATCAATCGATAAAAACATGAAGCCATTTTTAAAATGGGTTGGTGGAAAAAATAAAATTGCATCTCAGATAGAAGTTTATGCTCCAAAAATCATACATGAAAATTACTGCGAGCCATTTTTAGGTGGAGGAGCGATGTTTTTCTATTTAGTTCAAAAGTATAATTTTAGGAATATAGTTTTATCTGATATCTCAAAAGATTTGATAGATACTTATGTCATTGTGCAGAAAAAACCATTGGACCTAATAAGAATTCTCAACGAATATAAAACGCATTTTTTAGCTTCAAATTCTCAAGAAGATTTTTATTATCAGATCAGAGAAAAATTTAATGAAAGATCTTTTTTAGATAAAGTTGAAAAATCAGCAATCTTTATTTTTTTAAATAAAACCTGTTTTAACGGGCTTTATCGATTGAATAGCAAAGGGTTTTTCAATGTTCCATTTGGTTTTTATAAAAACCCATCATTTTACGACGAAGAAAATATTCTAAGTTGCTCGAAATGTTTGCAAAATGTTGAAATTGTTTCATGTGATTTTTTAAAAATAGAAAATTATCTCTCTGGTAAAAGTTTTATTTACTTGGATCCGCCATACAGACCTATCACAAAAACATCGAGCTTTAATAATTATTCTGGCAAGTCGTTTTCCGATTCTGAGCAAGAAAGACTGGCGACATTTATAAAAATTTTATCCGCAAAGGATCATCAAATACTACTTTCAAATTCTTATGATGAAAGTGATTATTTTTTTGATTTATATAAAGATTTTTTTATACACAAAATCAAAGCCAGTAGAAACATCAATAGCGTTGGTAGTAAGAGGGGAAAAATTGAGGAATTATTAATATCAAACTATGGATAAAATATCAAAAAAATCCAAAAGCTGGGAATTTATAATGGAGAATTTTATAAAAAATCATAATTTTGACGATGATATAAAGATTATCACAGCGGAAGATATTAAAGGAGAACTTCATTCGCAACCCTCTAAATTTTTTACAAAAGAGCCGAGAATTATCACAAAACTTGACTCTAAAAAAGATCTGCCCAAGTTCTTTGTGGAAAATAATCTATTCGTTCTACCTATAAAAAATGGAGAATATGCAATTATTAAAGGAGATGGTTACGTTGAAATAGAAAATATTTCAGGCGATGGCATACCCTATAAATCTAAATTGCCATTTGATTGTGATGGGTTTTTAAACGGCACATCGGAATCAGAAAATTTGGATAAAGCTTATGCAATAAGCATGTTGAGAACTTTTTTAAATTTGAATTATGATGAAAAAATGTTTCTTACAATTCGTGGACGTAAATATAGCAATAACTTCTCTTTCTATGTAAACAAATTTTTAATCAATGTCTCTGGAGTACAAATTGAAATTGATGCTGGTTTCGAAACAAAAGATAAATTAATTTTGATAGAAGCGAAAAATTCTAATACACGAAATACAATTATAAGGCAACTTTTTTACCCATATTTGCACTGGAAAAAGTTGAGCAATAAAGAAATTATTTTGATTTTTTTTGAA
>CAIPFW010000022.1 GCA_903864455.1 uncultured Anaplasmataceae bacterium
AATTAAAATCAATATAAACTTCATCGCAATATTTTAAATATTTATTTGATTATAACGTATTTGATTTAAAAAAAGAAACTCAAAATATATTTTTTAATAAATCAACGTTGAAATTCTCATCATTCTTTAAAAAAAGAGATAATTTTTCACATAAAATAGAATCAAAACCCTTAGATTTATTTAAAATTAATAAATTATTTAAACTTAAATACCCTTCTGGATAATTATTTTGATATTTAATTAACACATTAGTGATATTTTTTTCAAAACCGATTGCATAGCCAAAACTATAATTTCGAGAATCGAAGGATGTGCAAGTCAGAAATAAATCGCCGATTCCGCATAAAGAAAAAATTGTCTCACGATTTCCACCATGAATTTCAATTGTTTTTGCAATCTCATCAACAAAAAATTTAAAAACAACAGCAAGAAAATCATTTTTCATCCCCACCCCATTCATAATTCCCATATAAATAGCACAAATATTTTTCATCACAGAGCAAATTTGTGCGCCAATATAGTCACAGGTGAGAATCATTCGCAAATTTGTATTTGAATCGACAAGCAAATCAATATAATTCGCATTTTTATCATTATGAATAAAATTCACGCAAGTCATTTCGCCATATGCAATCTCGTGCGCGAAAGATGGGCCATATAAAAGAGCCACATTATTATTATTTAATTTTTGTATTGCGATTTCATGGAAAAACTCGCCATTTTTACCAATTGATTTTGCACATATTACAATTAAAGGTTGTTTTTTGAAATGCAATTTCGATAGTTTATCAACTATATCCGTGAAACCTAGTGAATTCACAGTGATAAAAATTATTTCGCATCTTTCAACATCCTCGATTTCAAGAGTGCAGCTAATTTTATCTGATAAAATTATATCTTCAAAAAAACATCTCTTATCATTTTGAATCGCCGATTGAATTTCAGATTTTCTCGAATATATTAAAACCTTCTCAATATTTTGATTTTTTGAAAAATTAATCGCCAAAGCGGTACCAAGCGCACCACTACCTAAAATTGCAATTTTGCTCATTTTGATGATTTACTAAGAATCTGAAATAAGTTTCTCAGCAATTTTCACAGCATTAAGCGAGCCACCCAAGTGCAAATTATCGCTTACACACCAAAGAGTTATCCCTTTTTTGACGCTTTTATCGATTCGAAGTCGAGAAACCAGAGCGCAATCTCGCTTTACAGACTCTATCGGTGTATGATATGTATTCGCCAAATTGTCAGAAATTTCAATCAAATCGCTCGAATCAAGTATTTCATAAGCTTCAGAAATCGACAATTTTTCACCATCATCCTCAAATTCTATATCTATCACCGCACCATGACCAACAAAAACTGGCACTCGTATACATGTAGCATTAATTAATAAATTTGGCAAATTAAGAATTTTTCTCGTTTCTTCGATGATTTTTCGCTCTTCGGTTGAGTAACCGTCCGACAATATCGAACCAATTTTTGGTATACAATTAAATGCAATTTGCTTTTCAAAAATTTTTTCTTTTTCCTCATCTTTGTTTTGAAATGGGGCTGCGAATTTTTCTTTCGTATCATGAAGAAGTTCATTCATAGCCTGAGTTCCAGCGCCAGAAACAGATTGATATGTTGAAATATTGACTCTTTTTATTTTTAAATTCGAGTTTTCAATTATTGCGTGCAATATTATTGCCAGAGGAATCGCGCAGCAATTCGGATTTGCGATGATACGACCGCCAGAATTATGAATCAACTCATCATTCACGCCACCAATTATCAAAGCCGTGTCATTTTTCATTCGAAAAACACTTGAATTGTCAATAATCGTTCCGTGAGATTCTTTCAAAGCCCTTTCAACATATTTTTTTGTCGGCTCGTCGTCGAGGGCGAAAAAAATTATGTCATCGCCCTTAAAATTATAATTTTCAATATCCTGCGCAGGTATTTTTCTATCACCAAATATAACATCGCGACCAGCAGAATTGTGAGAGGACAGAGGAATCAGTTGAGAAATTGGAAATTTTCTTTCGTGCAATAAATTCACAATATCATTACCTATGCGACCTGTAGCCCCAGCAATTGAGACTTTATATTTTTTCATTTTGCATTTATCAATTTGTTAAATAATACAAAGATTTTTCAACAAATTCAAGATATTTTTATTAATAGGACCAAAATCAAGTTGGCAAAAGCTATACAGCTGAGGAGTTCTCTAAATCGATTCAAGGGCTGACAGTTGTCATTAAAATTGACGCAAATGATTTCTGCGGAGAAAACAAAACTCATCATGTAACGAACACTTTACTTTCACTTCAAAAAATAATAAAAAAAGCCAATAAGAAATCAACGAGAGTGAATTTTTGCTTCATTGTTGATGAATTTGATAACAAAAACAAAAGAA
>CAIPFW010000023.1 GCA_903864455.1 uncultured Anaplasmataceae bacterium
AATAATAAATGTAAAATGAAAAGCATCGAACTGTGTAATCAAATAGGTTGCTTTATATATGAGAGAATTTTAATTCTGTGCTGTTTTCCAATTTATCAAATCTAGGTTTTGAAATTTTTTTAAAAGAAATACAATTCGTATAAAAAATTGCATACTTCTGATCTTTTTGAGGGCGTGATTTGCTTTTTTATTATGTAAGATCAAAATATACCTTTGTAATAAATATTATTTATAAAGGTATCGAATATTCAATTACCAGCTATTTAAAATATAAATATCATGATTGATTGCAGTTGAATAACTGTAGTAGTCAATAGTGAAAACGCTACCATAAAATAAATCATAAGCTGTGCAAAAGCATGTCTCACCAGAGAAATCGCTGTAGGGACAAGTGCAATCAAAAATTATATGAGTGGACATAAAATACCTAAAACAAGTATAAAACATTTATTTTATATAAAAAAATTAATAAGTCAATTAAATAATTCAACCTACGTTATTTTTTGATTACTATTTTATAATTGTTTGTGTATTATGTAAATTTTTCATATACTCTATAAACCCTAAAAATAAAGGATTTGCCTTTAAAATCGACGACTGAAACTCTGGATGAAATTGAACAGCTAAAAACCATTGATGAATACTTTTTGGCAATTCCATTATCTCAACTAAATTATTATCGGCAGAAATACCACTAAAAATCACGCCATTTTGCTCCAAAATCTCACGATATTTGTTATTAAATTCATATCTATGCCTATGTCTTTCAGAAATAACCTCCGCATTATTATACATTTCTTTCGCTAAGGAGCCCTCGCTCAACTTGCACTTATATGCTCCAAGCCTCATCGTTCCGCCAATATCTTCACAATTTTGTCTACTCTCCCTCTGACCATTCCTCACCCATTCCTCCATCTTCCAAATAATCGGATTTTTACAATTTTCATTCAACTCAGTCGAATTCGGATCTTCTATCTTTGCAACATTGCGTGCAATTTCAATAAGTGATAATTGTAAGCCCATGCAAATTCCAAGAAGCGGTATGTTATTTTGCCGAGCAAATTGAATCGCTCGAATTTTCCCCTCTATTCCACTCACTCCAAAACCGCCCGCTATGATAATACCATCAAATTTTTGTATAATTTCAGCAACATTACCCTCATTTATCTCTTTCGAATCAATTAAAATCGTTTGCACTATCACATCGTTGTGAATCGCAGAATGATTTATCGCCTCATACAACGATTTATACGAATCGTCAACTTCAGCATATTTACCAATAATTGCAATTTGAATAATTTGTTTTCTTTGATTCATTTTATTGATAATTTCTTTCCAATTCGCTAAATAATCTCCCTTCGGTTTTTGTAATTTAAAATAATCACAAACCAAATTTGTCAGGTGAGATTTTTCCAAAGAAAGCGGAATATCATAAATATTCGCAGTATCGATGAGCGGAATCACGTTTTCAGGCTCAAGATTTGCAAAACGTGCAATCTTTTCAAGCTGGTCAATAGGAATCGCTCTCTCAGCTCGACAAATCAAGATATTCGGCTGAATACCTTTTGACTGCAAAACTGAAACGGAATGTTGCGTTGGCTTAGTCTTCATCTCCTTCGCAGCCTTGAGATATGGAACAAAAGTCATATGAATATACATCGTATTATCTTTGTGCGACCAGCCAATCTGACGAATCGCCTCTAGAAACGGCAAAGCTTCAATATCGCCGACCGTTCCACCAATCTCGCAAATAATAAAATCCGTATCCTCGTCAACATTTTGATAAATCGAATTTTGAATTTCATTTGTAATATGTGGAATGACCTGAACGGTTTTGCCAAGAAAATCCCCTTTTCTTTCACGATCCAAAACTTTTGCATAAATTTTACCCGCAGTAATGCTTGAATTTTTTGTCATTTGTAAGTCTGTGAATCTTTCATAATGACCAAAATCGAGGTCCGTCTCCGTTCCATCATTCAAAACATAAACCTCACCATGTTGATTTGGATTCATTGTTCCTGGGTCAATGTTGAGATATGGGTCGCATTTTATAAATTTAATGATATTCTCTTGATGAATCGAAATGCCTGCATTTTTCAACAATCGACCCAAAGATGCGCCAAACAAACCCTTGCCTAACGATGAAAAAACTCCACCCGTTATAAAGATAAATTTAACTTTTGAATTTTTTAAAGAATGTTTTTTTATCATAAATATTCCATACGAATTTAATCAATATGGAATTTCATTATAACAGAAATTTAACGAAAAAATTAAAGAAAAATTTATATTATTCTTTCTATACATTCTTCTCCTTCTTTTTATTTTCTTCAGCCACAAAATCAACAATAAAATTGTTTAGAATTTTCGCTCCTGTTGAACTCCATTTACCTTCAAACCAATTGTTACGACTATTTCCTATTTGAGATTTCCTAAACTTTATTCTTTTATAAAATAAACTCTCCGTCTCATGCCTTCCGTTAAAATCATTTTCGACTTTAAATTTTATATCATCCTTCCAAATATAAAGCCTCATTATTAAAGACAGCAAATATTCAATCAACGTAAATGATTCTTTTTTTAAAACTTGTAAATTTTTTTCATCATTAAACTTACTTTCTACCTTTTCATATTCTTCTTTTGATATATTCTTAATCTCTGCATTCGTTTTATTATAAGTAATAAATTGATCTTTAGGATTACTTTGGCTTGATAAAAAATCATTTACCGCATTCAATCCATTATCATCATAATTAGAATGATTAAGTGGTATTAACGTACCACCTTTGCCGAAGATATAATAATCAAGATTCTGATCCATTTTTTAATCTAAAATAATATATTTCTTATTACATAATAATAAATAAAAATATGCAAGTTTATTGAAAAATAATTTTTTGGTATATATTTTTCTCAATTGGAAAATCAATGAACCCCCGTCGAACCAAAGCCACCATTCGACCTATTCGTATCATTTAAATCACTCTCATCAATACAATTTCCTTGTATAAACTGAGCAAAAACCATTTGAGCGATTCTCATTTTTGGCTCTATGATAAAATCCTCTTCACCGAAATTCATTAAAATAACTTTTATTTCACCTCGATAATCATTGTCAATTGTTCCGGGAGAATTCAAAACCATCACTCCATTTTTCCAAGCCAATCCCGACCTTGATCTTATCTGAGCTTCATACCCCTCAGGCATCTCAATCGAAATTCCCGATGGAATCAATAATCTTTGCGATTTTTTTAAAATTATTTTTTCATCAATTGAAGCAATCAAATCAATTCCAGAAGAAAATTCTGTAGCATAGGCAAGAGTGACATCTTGCGGAAAATGATTCAGTTTTTTTATTTTTACATTTATTTTCATAAATTTTTACTTTTTATAAAGGTGAATTACAACTCAATGTAATATAAAAAAATAAAAAGTCAAATTTTTTTTAAAAATTAAAGAAAAATTTATATTATTCTTTCTCTACATTCTTCTCCTTCTTTTTATTTTCTTCAGCCGCCAAATCAACAATAAAATTGTTTGGATTTTTCTCTTTTTCACTTTGAGGCTCTTTTTCACTTTGAGGCTCTTTTTCACTTTGAGGCTCTTTTTCACTTTGAGGTTGAGATGACGACGTATGAGTGTTTGTTGCTCTCAAAGATTGCTTGTACGATTCAAATTCCTTGGTAAAAATTTGTTTTACCTCTCTCTCACGATCATCCAATTTAAAATAAAATTTGAAATTGCACGTATCGTATTCTTGCATCATATTTTGATCATCTATTATTTGATAATTTCTATGTCCATATTCAATTTCTATTTCCGAGCCATCTGGCTGCACTTCATAAATTGTATTCTTAGCCGGATCCCCTATTTCTTTGTTATTTATAAATTGATAAAGCTCCTTTACAACAGATTCTTCTAAAGCACTCTGCTTATGCCTGCTTATCAAATCATCTACACTTCTAACCTCTTTAAAATCCATAATAGTACTCCTCTTTATTTAAATAATAAACACTTATTGCATAACTAAAGGGG
>CAIPFW010000024.1 GCA_903864455.1 uncultured Anaplasmataceae bacterium
AAAAAGAACATGAGTTAAATTAAAAATAAATATTAAGACTTTTCTACTTCCATCGCTTCAAAAAAACATCTTTAATATAGAAAAATCATTACGAATCGAATGAACGTTTTAAATACTTTAAAAAAATCTATGTTTAATATTTTTTCTGACAA
This sequence comes from uncultured Anaplasmataceae bacterium, assembly GCA_903864455.1. Classification (GTDB taxonomy): domain Bacteria; phylum Pseudomonadota; class Alphaproteobacteria; order Rickettsiales; family CAIPFW01; genus CAIPFW01. The sequence goes on from CAIPFW010000024.1 coordinate 153, forward strand.
ACTTTCCAACAAATCAAATCAGCTTACTCAAGAGAAAAAAGAATTTTACATTGGTGAATCTTCTCAATACAATCGCTCAGAAAAAGCTTCGTTTCGTATCGAATCGAACTATAGTAATTATTCTTATAATTTAAATTATGCAACAAATGGATATACAAAAAATCCGATTGCATTTCGTGCGGTGAATATTATTGCTCATACAACCGCTTCCGTTTCGCTTATCGTAATGAAAAATGACAACGATAAAAAATACAAAGTCAGCGATGGTCAGCTTGCAAATCTCGTCAACCACCCTAACCCATTTACATCACGAATCGATTTTATTGAAATGATTGTTTATCAACTCATGATTAATGGCAATGCTTTTGTTTTGAAAATTCACGACAATGAAAATAAAATCTGCGAACTTTATAATTTGAATCCTGAAAATGTTGAATTTTTATTCGATAGAAATGGTAATTCTGTTGTTGGATATCGATATCATGATGAATCGGGGCGATTTAAAGATTATAAAATTGACCGCATAACAAATAGTTGCGATATTCTGCATCTCAAAAATTTCAATCCAAATGATAATATATATGGCTTATCGCCATTTGCTGTTGCTACAGGCACAATCGAACAACACAATGCAGCTATCGAATGGAACAAATCTTTGCTGAAGAATGGTGCTAGACCATCGGGTGCTCTTACCGTCAAAAATGAAAAGGGTTCTTTTCTCACTGATTCGCAACGAAATGATTTGAAAAAAGAGATTGATTATTTGTTCTCTGGCCCTCAAAACAGCGGTCGCCCTATTTTATTAGAAGGTGGTATCGAGTGGAAAGAGCTTGGAATATCGCCGAAAGAACTTGATTTTGCAAATTCAGATCAGATTGCTGTTCGTCATATTGCAAATGCTTTTGGCGTGCCGATTCAAATGCTGAACAACCCAGAATCATCTTCGTATAATAATTATCTTGAAGGTAAAAAATCTCTTTATGAGAATACGATTCTACCCCTTCTCAACAAAATCATCTCAAATGTTTATAATCATTGGGTTTGCGATTGCTTTGGCTGCGAATATTTTGTGACTTATAATGAGGATGAGATACCTGCTCTTTCTTATAAAAAAGAGCAAATTCTTAAAAATTTGAAAGAAAGTGATTTTCTCACCATCAACGAAAAACGTGCGATTTTAGGGTATGACCCTATAGCGAATGGTGATAGATTGAGTTGAGATTTTTCTTATTTTTTTTTGAGCGCTTTAACTTCCAATTCCTCAGCTTTCACAAGCTCAGATATTTGTGGTATAAACTCTATATCAAAAGCACCATCATATGACTCTATCAGCTTTCCTGCATTACCTTGATATTGTTTATATCTTTCATGACCTGTTTTTATATAATCTTCTACACCTTTATGAAATTGCCACTTCAATCCAAGAATTTTATAACCATCATTGATTGCCTTGATTCCATTATGCAATATAATAAAATTTTCAATTGTATGGTGTTTAGGCTTTTCTAGATCCTTCTCCCTTAATTTCGAAGCTAGTGTTGTCGCCTTCTCATAAGCATTGCGAAGAAGAGAGCTTTGAAACACATCTCCATCTCCATGTCCATAGTTAGACCTCATAATCATAATCGCTACATCCATAGCTTCATTCATTATATTAATTTTACACGTATCGTTAGAATTTAAAAAATTAGCTAATTGCTTCATTTCTGGTATCTTTGATATAACTTCCTTGATTATTTCAATGCGTGTTTTTGGAGCTTCTTGAGTTGGTTTTTGTGAGACGGCTACGTTTAAATTGCCTTGACTATTTATTGTAGATTGATTCACCGCATTAGAAGCTTGAGGTATAGAGACTTGAGCTGGTTGAACGATAATTTCTATAAATTGACCATACCCTCTTGGATTCATCCCGCCTATTTTTTTTTGTAACTCCGATGGCAAAACATTAAACTTATCAGCCCTGTATATATTATATATGAGATTACATATTCTAAGAAAATCATCATTTTTTTCTGCATATGTTGTATCGATGTATTTGCTGTTATTTATTTTTTCTTTATATCGCTTAATTACTTCTTTATTAATTCTCATATTCTCTGGAAGCTTTTCATTTGCGCTTTTTAAAACACTTAATGCTTCTTTCATTTCATTAATATAAATTTGATGATTTCTCACTCCTCTCACAACATACTGCTCCAGTGGTTTTAGAACGAACATTCGATTTATATTTTGCGGCAATTTTGTAAGGATATTCAGTGACATCGAATACGACCGCGGCCGAATAATCACC
>CAIPFW010000025.1 GCA_903864455.1 uncultured Anaplasmataceae bacterium
AGCGAGGGTTTCTGGGTGGATAGCGCAGTGGAAAGAAATGATTGAAGAAAAAGGGAAGATAGGTAGGCCAAGGCAATTGTACACAGGGGAAAAGGAGAGAAAGGTAAAATAAAAGAAGGCAGTAAATTTTAATAAAAACTTTTTTGATCTTATTGTACGCCTCTTTCAAACTTGTTTTTTATATTGATTCCAATTATTATGAGAATAATGTTAATGAATATATAATTTTTGTGCTTTTAAATTTTCAATCAAAAAAAACCCTTGGGTTGTTCCCGAATTCAAATATAAAATTCCATATCATAGGTATTGGTGGAATTGGAATGAGTGCTATTGCTCACGTTTTGCATGACCATGGATATTACGTTCAGGGGTCCGATTTGAGCGAGAATGCAAATGTAAAAAAACTTAAAGAGCTTGGAGTGAAATGCTTCATCGGCGGACATGACAGCAAAAATATTGAGAATATAGATGTAGTGGCTTACTCAACCGCAGTGAAAAAAGACAATCCAGAATTTATTTTAGCTTCAGAATCTGACTCTATCATTCTGATGTCTCGCCATCAAATCCTTCATCAAATTATTTATAATAGTTATAACGTGTGCGTTTCAGGAATGCATGGTAAAACGACGACTTCTTCAATGATTGCTCTTATTTTTGAGTATGCAAAAAGCAACTTTCTTGCAATGATTGGTGGGATTATGCAATACAATCAATCAAATACAATTATTCATAAAAATTTTGATTGGGCTGTCATTGAAGCTGATGAATCGGATGATACTTTTATAAAGGTTCCTTCAATGGTTTCGATTATTACAAATATTTCGCCTGAACATCTTGATTATCATTTGACATTTGATGTTATAAAAAATAAATTTGTTGAATTTATAAATAATGTCCATCCTTTGGGGTTTGCCGTTTTGTGTATCGATGATAAAGATGTTTCAAAAATGATTTCTCAAGCAAATCACAATCGAATTATTACTTACTCTGTTTCGGATAATAGAGCTGATTATTATGGGAACAATATCAAAATGGAGATTTACAATGATGAAAAAGATGAAGGAAGAATTCGCATGAGCTTCGATGTTTATCATCAAAATGAATTTTTAGATAAATTTTATATCAATATTTTCGGTGAATTTAATATATCAAATTGCCTCGCATCCATCGCTTCAAGCCATAAACTTGGTATTGATCTTGAAATTATAAAAAAAGCTTTATTTGACTTTCGCTCAACAAAAAGACGATTTGATATACTCGGAAAATTTAAAAACAAGGCGATAGTGATTGATGATTACGCGCATCATCCAAGGGAGATAGAAGTTGTTGTGAATACAGCTTCTGAATTTGCAAAATTTTATAATTCAAAATTAATTGTTGTTTTACAACCTCATCGATACACACGCCTACAGAAGTTGCAAGATAATTTCATTGAGGTTTTGTCATCTCGCAATATTGATAATTTGATAATTATCCCAGTTTATTCTTCAGGTGAGAAAGAGATCATGGGAATCAATAGTGAGAATTTATCAAAGCAAATTCAAGATTCTACTTTTTGCGAAAACTTTGAAAAATTAAAAGAGTCTCTCTCAAATCTTTCTGTTCAAGAAAATGATATCATTTTGCTTATGGGAGCTGGTGATATCAGTGGAATGGCTTATGAATTGGTGAAAAATTAAGATTTAAAAAGATTTTGAAATGATTGCGAGATATCAGTCAGTTCAATTTGAAAATTTTCGTCTGCATCTTTGATTTTTTTTCGAGTAGAGAAAATAATCCAAGAGTGACAATCTAAGGATTTTCATTTAATTTATCTTTTGTTATTATGCTCGTGGAAAACAAGGCTTCTCGTATTTGATCTGAAATGCTCTCTATATTGTTTGGCGAATGGGGTATATAAATTACATTGCTTTTTGAATTAGCGCCTATATCCTTCAACATATCAAAATATTGAATCATCAAAACCATCTCAATAATTTTTTCACTACTCATGCAACTCATATGTGATTTCATATCGCACAAAGATTTGCCTAGTCCGTCTGCAATAGCCTGTCTTTGGCCTGCAATACCAACTCCATGTAAAATATTCGCCTCAGACTCTGCTTCAGCTTGCTTCACTCGAATGATTTTTTCTGCTTCTGCTTTTTCATTAGAAGCTATTCTCAACCTTTGAGATGCGTTAATTTCATTCATAGCGCAACGAACATTCTCACTTGGCTGAATATCAATCACAAGAGTTTTGATAATTTCGTAACCAAAGCTACCCATGATAAAGCCAAGTTCATCGTTCACTGCAATTGCTATATCATCTTTCCTTGAAAACACATCATCTAGGTCAATTTTTGGAACCTGAGCTCTGACAACATCAAAAACATATGCTTGTATTTGTTGAGATGGGAGTTCTAATTTATAGTAAGCATCATATATTTGGTCTGGAATCACTTTATGTTGAACTGCAATTGTTAGTTTCACAAATGCATTATCTTTTGTTTTTGTTTCTACCATTAAATCAAGCTGATGCACTTTTAAACTCTTAAGGGGTTATAGATGAGTGACGAAAACAAGCCAGTCCCGACTATCGATGTCGGGCAGCTTGCTACGTACCTAGATAAGGCAAATCAAATAGCCTCTGTCAGCAAAATGATGGCAGGGGTTTATTTGCAAGACTTAATTAAAGGTCAAGATGTAGCAGGTCAGATGGTGGCAAAAGCAGTACAGGCAGA
>CAIPFW010000026.1 GCA_903864455.1 uncultured Anaplasmataceae bacterium
GTTTCAATTCTTGATATTAACGATGGTGTTTTTGAAGTTAAATCAACAAACGGAGATACGCACCTTGGTGGTGAAACGATTGATGAAGCAATTGTTGAATTTTTAGTGAAGGAAGTTACAAATTCTTGCGGTCATGATTTAAAAACAAAATTGGAAAGAGCTTCATGGTTAACTGCTCTTCAAAGAATTAGAGCTGCAGCAGAAGATGCGAAAAAAGCTTTGTCTTCTTCGATGGCTTACGATATTTCATTGCCTTTCTTAGCGAATTTTGAAGGTCAAACTGTAAACTTCGAATATAATTTAAAAAGAAGTAAACTTGAAGAATTAGCATCAAAAATTGTTGAAAAAACAATGGAGCCATGCAGAAAAGCTATGTCTGATGCGAAGATAACAGCTGCACAAATCGATGAAGTGATTCTTGTTGGTGGTATGACAAGAATGCCTTTGGTAATCGAAACTGTGAAAAAGATTTTCGGTGGAAAAGTTCCAAATGCTAGCGTTAACCCTGATGAAGCTGTTGCTATGGGTGCTGCGATTCAAGCTGGGATTCTCAGTGGTTCCGTAAAAGATGTTTTATTACTTGACGTAACTCCACTTTCTTTAGGAATTGAGACTTTGGGAGGAGTGTTTACAAAGCTTATCGAAAGAAATACAACGATTCCAACTAAAAAATCTCAAACTTTCTCGACTGCTTCTGACAATCAGCCAGCTGTTTCAATTATGGTTTATCAAGGCGAAAGAGAAATGGCAAAAGATAACAAATTACTTGGTCAGTTCGAATTAAGCGGTATACCACCAGCACCTCGTGGAATACCACAGATTGAAGTGAGCTTCGACCTTGATGCAAATGGTATTTTACACGTTTCAGCGAAAGATTTAAAAACAGGAGTTGAGCAAAAAGTCTCAATCACATCTTCAGGCGGTTTATCAAAAGAAGAAGTAGAAAAACTTGTTCGTGAAGCTGCAAATAATGCCGACGCTGATAAAAAAAGACGTGAATTAATTGAGGCAAAAAACCAAGCAGAATCTTTGATTTACTCAACAGAAAAATCTTTATCTGAGTATGCTGATAAAATATCTGAAGAAGTGAAATCCGATGTTGTAAATGCATTGGGTGATTTGAAAGCTGTAAAAGACGGCGATAATGCAGAAAACATCACAGCAAAAATTGAAGCCTTGAATAAAGCTTCGATGAAAATCGGTGAAGCGATGTATGGCTCTGGTGGAGCGACAGGCGGTGAATCTGGCTCTGCAAATGGTGCGAATGAAAGCGGGACTGTTGAAGGCGAAGCGAAAAAAGAAGAGTAATTCATCTCATCATTCGAAACATTCCTTTAGATTATTATTTTTGAATACTAAATAATAATCTTTCTTTGTATAAAAATAAAAAAAATTAACTGATTTTTTATACAAAATATGTATTGTATTGTCTATAAAATTATGTATAATCCTTCGGTGCGATATAATTTTGTATAAAAATTAAAATTTTATGCTGTTGATAGTAAAAATTTGCATTATAATAATTAATGTGTTACTATTAACTTAGTAATAAATAGTAATGGTAGCCAGTCTTAGGAATGGTGTACGTTGCAAGGCATTTTTGGTTCTGAGTTTAGCGAAAGCGAGTCTCAGAGATTGGTTTTGTTTTGTGATAGCATTTCGAAAAGCGTGAAAACGCCTCGGGAAGTGATATCTGCTTCTCCGTTACGGGAGATTTGTGGGGATTGTTTTTATTTTGAGGGGTTTATGGCACTCACTTGTAATTTGAATTGGCGTTCTTGTTGGATGCTCTTTATAACAATAGCTTTGATTATCGGTTTTGCCGAAATTAACTATATTTCTCATTTCAATAATTTATACGATTCTGAGATTCAAAATGAACTTCTCTGGAAAATATCTTCGAGCTCAAATACATTTCTTCAAATATCTGGAAATGCGATATATCAGACATATAATTTTATTTATTTTAAAATTTTAAACATTCCTGTAGTTTTTTGGCTACTTATTATAATTAATATGTTTCTGATTTATGTACTACGGCTCGAAAATATCAAATTTATAACAAATAGTATTTTTGCATCGTTTGAAATCAATAAAGGAAAAAATATCGATTCGAAATATAAAGTTTTTAAAGACTTCATCTGCTCTTCATATGGTGCGATAAGCGTGGCAGCAATTTCGGAGATCGTGATTTTACTTAAAAATTACAATACTCCTGGGTCGATATTCTGGATGTGCATCACAATTTTATTTCTCGGTCTAATTCAATTATGTGAAATCATCATCAATTGTCATTACGTTCAAAACAATAAAAATCAATCATGCTTTGTCTGTATTTTACAATACGTTGTCGATAGATATTCGAAAATTTCAAAAAGCACGAAGGTAGTTAAAATTCTTACCTTTCTCATTGGCACTTATACGATTTTGATGATTTTGACTTCATTTTTTAGTGCTACGATGTTTCAAGTTGAGCAAATCGCTAATTTTTATTTGGATAGCGGAGTCGCTTATAAGTCAAAAGCATTGTTATTTCTTGGAATTGCAACGGTTGTCGTCTTTTTACTCGCATCTGTCCAGCGGTTTAAAGTTTCTCTCAAAATTAACAATTTCATCATTTCTCCAATTCTCATTGCGTTCATTTTCATCACTTCAACATTCGTTTTCCTTCATTCAAACCAAGCGATTCAAACAATCCTTCTCATCTTTGAAGACATAGGAAATCCGAAGGCTATATTACCCGGTGTTGTTTCTGGTCTTGTTGTGAGCTTAGCTCGATATATTTATAAAAAAAATAACGATTACGCTGGCGATCATTGGTCAATATATGAGGAAAATGATCTGACAAAAGCGACAGTGATGTATACCGTTGAGTCACTTTTTATGATGTTTTTAATCTCAATTTCAGGCATCGCTTTTTTCATATTCACAAATTTCACCACAAATATCATTCAATTTACTCCAAGCATTACATATCTCATCTCGATGTTTTTGGTGATTTTTTGCCTCTCGATTGTTATAAATGAAGCGATTTATTCGAAGGCTGCGCTTGCTCATATTTTTAATCTCAGCGAAAAAAAGATTGCCTATATCGTTCGGGGAGTTTTAGCGATTGGAGTTGCGATGGGTTTCTTTCATCAAACAGATTCTTGGGTTGACACAGCTGATCATTTTTCAGTAATTTTTTTAATTATCAATCTTCTAGCTTTTTTCTTCATCATTAAAGATAAAGAGATTTTCTCAAATTGTTATAAAAAAAGTGAATGCGAGGAATTGCAATGAGATTTTTGATAATCTTTTTATTTGTTTGTTTTTCGTTTTCATCATTTTCAAACGACAAACCGCTAAACCAAAACAATGAATTCATCGTTCCATTGGATTTAAAAGTTTTACCTCAAAATTTTAAATATATTATTGATGCAAATTATCAAAAAATTTCTTCAAAAAATAGAGACTCTGGGAGCGAAAAAAAATTCAAAGAATCTGTGATAAAGCCTTGGTTTTTAAAAAAAAATGTTATCAATGTTGAAAAATACAATAAAAGTCTGGAAGGCTTTACACGATGCTATGGCGAAAGTTACTCAAAATATAATGGCAGCGAGCTCAATTTTAAAAATATCGAAAATTATAAATTAATAAACAGACCTGCAATTATAACAAAAACTGCAAATTTACGTATTTTGCCGACAAATCTTCCATGCTTTCATGCGAATAAAATTGGCGGATATTATCCATTCGACAACTACCAGAATAGTAGCTTGCATGTTGGATCGCCTGTTTTTGTCGTCGCATCAACGGAAAATAAAAAATGGTTTTTGGTTCGTTCGCATGAAAATTCTGATGGTTGGGTGAGAGCTGAAAATGTTGGTTTTGTTACGCAACACGATATACGCCTCTTTCAAAAACACAAACTTGCGGTGATTCTAAAAGACAATGTTTTTATCAAAAAGCGTGATGTCACTCTCAAAGTTGGTGTGTTTTTGCCCGTTGTGAAATCTTCGAAAAAATTCATCGAATTGTTGATGCCAAAAAATAATGGAAAAAATTATCTGATTTGGGAGAAAATTAAATTGGAAAAATCTGAAGCTGAGGCGATGCCGATTTCATTTAATAAAAACAATATAATAAAAATCGGAAACGAGTTAATTCGAAAACCGTACGGTTGGGGTGGGACTGATGGAAATCGAGACTGCTCCGCAACTACGAAGGATTTTTTTTCAACATTTGGCTTTTATTTACCAAGAAACTCCGGCGCTCAGATGGATTTTTTAAAAAATGATAAAGTTTTCGATTTGTCAAAAATGACAAACGAGAAAAAACTTTCTTTTATCAAAAAAAATAGTATTCCATTTAAAACTTTAATTTATTTTCCCGGACACATCATGCTTTATGCAGGGATGCACAACGGACAAATCATCACATTTCATAATATATGGGGGATTAGAATTCAAAATGAAATTGGTGAAGGTCGTAATATTGTTGGAAAATCTGTAATCTCGACACTCGAAATTGGCAAAGAATTAAAAAATATTACTACAACTTTATTGACGAGAGTGACTAAAATTGGAATAGTGTAGAGAATTTTGATTTGAAGCGAGTAAGTCTAAACTTTCAAAGAAAATATTTTACAAATTTGTTGAATGAATTACAATTATTAAGAGAAGTAAAATTATTATTGTGAATAAAGTTCTAGAAATTCTAAATTCAAAACTTGAAGATTTATATGGCGTTGGCCCTTACGCAAAAAAACTTTTAAAAGATGTATCTCAAGGAGATCGTTTTATCGATTTATTATTATATTTACCAAAAAGCTATAAAAAAAGAATTTTTGCTTCAAAATTTAGCGATATAAAAGATGGAGAAACCGTCATTTTTGAGTGCGAGATTATAAAAACAGATTTCAAGAAAATAAATAAAATTTTTGTTGAAGTTTTTGGCAGAATCATTGAAATCGTCTATTTTCGTGGAAATGCAGAATATATTCAACGACTTTATAGAGTTGGTGATAAAAAAATTATCTGTGGAAAAATAAGTTCAAGCGAATATAGCGATAATTTTCAAGTCAATCATCCCGATTATGTTGTTGCATCGTCATCATCAACAAATGTGAACGTTGACTCGATTCCAAAAATCGAATCAATTTACACCTTACCGAAGGGTTTGAGTAGTAATATGCTTTGCAATTATATGAAGCAAATTTTTGATAAAATCACTGATTTACCTTTGGAGGAATGGATCAATGATGATATTTTGATACACCATAATTGGTTAGGATTTATTGAATCTTTGAAATTATTGCATAATCCGCTCGAAACAACGTCGAATGAAGAGTTAAAAAAAGCAAAGGATAGAATTATTTTTGATGAATTTCTTGCAAGTCAAATCGTTCTAAAAAAATTAAAATTATCGTATAAATCGCTTGATTCGAGGTCGATTGAGGGCGATGGCCGTTATCGAAATGAAATTTTAAAAAAATTAAATTTTGAACTAACAAACGACCAAAAGGACGCTTTAACACAAATTTATTCCGACCAAAAAAGCAATTCGAAAATGGTACGTATGATTCAGGGTGATGTTGGTTCGGGAAAAACAATAGTCGCTTTGATGGCTATGTTAAATTCTGTAGAGTGTGGATTTCAAGCGGTGATAATGGTTCCAACGGAAATTTTAGCTCAACAACACTTTGAGTCAATCAGTCATTTACTGGAAAAAAGTGAACTTCATGACTTAAAAAAGTCTTTATTATTGCTATCCTCAACTTCGAAAAAAAAGAAAGATTTGTTTAAAAAAATTGAATCTGGCGAGGCACAAATCATTATTGGCACTCATGCACTCTTTCAAGAAAAAGTTAAATTTAAAGAAATCGGCCTCATCGTCATAGATGAACAGCATAGATTTGGTGTAAATCATCGCCAAATGCTTTCGGATAAAGATTCAAAAGCTGACATCATTTTTATGAGTGCGACGCCAATACCCCGCTCGCTTAGCTTGGTTCAATATGGATATATGGATCATTCGCTCATCGTTCAAAAGCCGAGCAATCGTCTACCCGTTATCACTTCGATGATTCCCTCATCTCAACTCGATGAAGTTATCGAAAAAATTAATGATTTTTTATCTCGAGATGAGAGAGTTTATTGGATTTGCCCATTAATCGAAGAGTCTTTGAAGATGGATTATATTGCGATTGAAAAGCGAGCATTGATTTTACAAGAAAAATTTGGTGAACAATTAGCTGTCATTCATGGTCGAATGAAGGATTCAGAAATTGATGAGATTATGAAAAATTTTGCTGGCATGACAAATGAAGAAGGTGGTAAAATACAAAAAAGGATTTTACTTTCAACAACCTTGATTGAAGTTGGAGTCAATGTTCCTTCTGCGACTTTGATTGTGATTGAAGATGCTCAGAAATTTGGCTTGTCCCAATTGCACCAACTTCGAGGAAGAGTTGGACGAGGCGACAAACAATCTTTTTGCATATTAATATATAATATTAAAAATACGACGATAAATGGTCGAGCTCGGTTGAATGCTTTGAAAAAATCAAATGATGGTTTTTTTATTGCAGAGCAGGATTTAAAAATTCGTGGTTCTGGCGAGTTTGTCGGAAGAAAGCAATCAGGTTATGATAATTATAAAATAGCGAATATACAAGAAAATCTTGATTTGCTCAAATCTGCTGGAATTTTTGCAACAAAAATGATGGAAATTCACAGTGATTCAGAAAATGGCGAGGTAGAGTTACCTGAGCCGTTTGAGAATCTCATTCGCATTTTTAATGTGAGTGAGATTGATAGAGGTGGGTTTTAAAATCCTTCACGACCCTTTTCATTAGCAGATTTTGTAATATTATTTACAACCTCTAAGATGAATGATGTGTAGTTTGCGACTAATTCTCCTAAATCTTTAAATTCAATCACAGAATTAACTTCTGTTGCAAGAACAAACTTGTCATTTTTGTCTTTTTTTAAAGAATAATGTAAGTTTTCTACTTTTATATCAAAGTATGTTTTTTCAACCCCCTCTTCATTATCTTTTTTATTTGTCGCTTCTCCTTGATTCAAGTTTTCTTCTTTCTCAACTTTCGAATCTTCTTTTTCTTCCTCCTTAGAACCTAAATCTTCTAGTTTATTTTGTTGAGATGGCTTTAGAGAAATATTTTCAATTGCATCATTAAGCA
>CAIPFW010000027.1 GCA_903864455.1 uncultured Anaplasmataceae bacterium
ACTCTTTCTTGAATTTCTTTTAGATAAAAGTAATTTTTGAGAAATAAATATGATGGTTTAATGGGATTTTTTATTTAAGGGGAAATGCAATGGGTTTAAAGTTTTAGTAAATAATTTTGATAAAAAACTGCGAGAAAATAAATTGAATTTATAAAATTCATAAAATATGATAAATTATGCTTAATAAATATTATTTGTTATAAATGAACAGCAATTTTATTCTTTTTATTTCGATAGCATTTTTCTTCGGAATGACAATTGGTTTTATATTTTATTTCTTTGCAAGACAAAGATTCACATCGGAGATTGAAAAAAATGATTTCATTCTTCAAAAAGCAAATTTTGAGCTTGAAAATTTGAATGAGAAAAATGAAATTTCATTCAATGAAATAAAAGATTTTGAAAAAAGTATTGAGAATTATATTGTAGAAAAAAAATATCTTGAATCTGAAAATCAAAAATTGCGTGAAGATTTTATAAAGCAAGAATCAATTTCAAATCATATGAATGAGAATTTAAAAAAATTGGAGGAAAGATTGACAAAATCTGAAAATGAAAAAAATAATCTTGAATTCATAAATTCAGATATTAACTGCAAATTAGCAAGTATCGAGTCGCAAAAAAAAACTTTAGAAGAAAGTTTGAAATTTATAAATGATTCATTGTTACACCAATTTAAAAATATCGCCACAAATGTGATGAATGAAAACAGCGAAAAATTCACAAAAGAATCGAAGGAGAAAATTGATGTTTTGATAAACCCACTTCACGAAAAATTGCAAAATTTTCAAAAAAATATGCAAGAGTGTTTTGACATTGAGGCTAAGGAGAAGTTCTCGCTTAAAGATTCGATTTCTAAAGTTATTCATTCCAACGAACAGATAAAACATGAAGCATCCAAACTTTCAAACGCTCTCAAAGGTAACAAGATGGCTCTGGGTCACTGGGGTGAGATAGTTTTGGAGAATTTATTGGTGTCTTCTGGCCTAAGAAAAGATCAGGATTATTTCCTTCAAACCAACATGCAAAATGATGAAAATGAAAAACTCAAACCAGATGTTTTGATAAAATTACCCGATGAAAAATATATTATTATCGATGCAAAAACTTCATTCTTCGATTTTAGTGCATATGAAAATATTTCTGAACAAAGTAAAAAGGAGCTCGCAATCAAAGATTTCATTCAGCGAATAAAAAATCATGTTGAGAATCTTTCAAGTAAGGAATATCATTCGTCGCTTGGTCTTAATACTCCTGAGATCACGCTGATGTTTATGCCAATTGAATCTTGGTATAATCTTGCGATTCAGTCGTGCCCAGAGCTTTATCAATATGCGTGGAATAAGAATATAGCGATAATCTCACCATCAACGCTTTTTGTGATTTTAAAAACAATTTCATATATTTGGAAGGGGAAAATTCAAACTCAAAATTCTTTGAAAATTGCAGACCAAGCCGGAAAATTATACGACCAGTTTGTTGATTTTTTGAAGGATATGACTTCAATTGGAAAGTCTATAGAGAATGCATCGAGTAGTTTTGATAAGGCTATGGCTCGCCTGCAAAATGGACGTGGAAATTTGATTCGTAGGGCAGAGCAGATGAGGGCACTTGGAATTAATCATGCAAAAAAGATAGATCAATCTTTGATTTTGCAGGAAAATGAGAATAATAATAAAATCGAAGCGATCGAGGAGAAAGAGGTTGTTGAGGGTTGAATTTATTTAGCTGAAATGATTGTTTTTTTGAGTGTTTTTTTCTATAAATTTTACTGGATCAAAAATCAGGTGAATCTCTTTCCATTCATCGTATTTATCATTTGGCAAGTTTTTAATTGGTGAGCAAGTTTTGATAGCTTGAAGTACGGACTCTGCAACAATATCGAAAAACTGACTTTTACCATATTGACCTTTATTGACGATTTTACTATTTAAAACATTCCCATCTTTATCTAATTTTATCCCTTGTTTTATTAAAAATTGTTTAATTTCTTCGTTTTTTGCTACGTCTAATGGAGTGTGGCCAAATTCATCTCTCTCATTTGCATCAGAGCTATTTTCAAGAAGAAATTTTACGACTTCTAATTTCCCTAGAATAGATGCAACGTGAAGCGGGGTAAATCCATATTGACCATATTTTTTATTTATATTTTCAATCTTCGCATTATTTTTTATTAAATAGGTTACAAAATACAATTTGAAGTTTTGCTCCAATGCAAAAGCCGAATCCAATAACCTTCCATCTTTCGTGTAAA
>CAIPFW010000028.1 GCA_903864455.1 uncultured Anaplasmataceae bacterium
AATTCTTGAGAAACAAATATGATGGTTTAATGGGATTTTTTATTTAAGGGGAGGTATGATGGGTTTAATATTCTTGTGTTATTATTTAATAATATTTTATTAATGCTAAATGAAATTTTGTATTTTCTTATTTATAGCGTTTTTCTTTCAATTCGCAAATGCAAAAGAGGTTTCGATTACAATCGATGATTTTCCACTTCGCTGTTGCTTCGGGAATGCAGAAAGATTAAAAGCAGAAAATGATAAATTTCTCGAAACTTTAAAAAAATTCAATACTCCAATTATTGCATTTGTGAACGAAATTCATATATATAATAAAAACCAAGTTAAAATGACTGAAATGCTTGAAGATTATATAAAATATGGTCATGAAATTGGTAATCACACATATTCGCATAAAATAATAAATAATGTTGGATTTGAGGTGTTTAAAAAAGATATTGAGCTTGGAGAAAAAATTTCAAAAAAAGTCGCAGAGGCGAATAATATGAAATTAAGATATTTTCGCCATCCTGGACTTGGCAATGGTGCAAATAAAAAACAAAGAACACAACTCGATAAATATCTTCAGAAGCAACAATATATTATTGCACCCGTTACGATTGATACAATGGACTGGAGGTTTAATAAATATTATTTAATTGCAATCGAAAGAAAAGATAAAAAAATGATGCAAAAAATCTCAGATGATTATCTTCATTACATTACAAAAACAATAAAATTTTCTGAAGATGTAACGCAAGAAATTTTCGGAAGAGAGATAAAGCATGTGCTTTTGATGCATGCAATTCAAATCAACATCGATAATTTGGATAAAGTTTTACAAAAGATAAAAGATTCCGGATATGAATTTATCACTCTCGATAAAGCTCTCAAAGATGAGGTTTATAAAGTGGATGTAACGACAAATTATGGTGCTGGGAATTCTCTTTCTCGTTGGTCAAGTATTTATAAGAAAGGAGAAGCGATGAAAACCGACCCAGCATTGACAATAAAAAAATATTATTAATCGCAATCAATTTCTACTCTTCACCTTTCAAGCTCTCATATTCTGAAAGTGAAGAATTAATTATGTAATTGAGAAATATGCTTGATTCCATCTCGCTGAAAAATTTCTATTAATTCTTTGTTTATTTTGTTCGCTAAAAATAACCCATGATAAACCATCCCCGTATACAGTTGAACTAAGGATGCACCAGCTTTTATTTTTTCAATGCAATCCTGTCCTGAGGATATTCCACCCACTCCAATCAATAGTATTTTTTTTCCAATTTGCTTGTAAATCTGCCTCAATAATTCTGTTGATTTTTCAAACAATGGCTTTCCGCTTAACCCCCCCGCCTCATTTTTGTATTGAGAGAAAATATGCGATTTATCGATTGTTGTATTACTTATAATTAAACCCGATAATTTATTCTCAATTGAAAGGTGTGCAATATCAGTTGCATCATTATCGTTGATATCAGGGGAAATCTTCAAAAAGATAGGTAATTTTTTTTTCGAAGAAATTTTTTCAATTTTTTGATTTACTTGCGATAATAAATTTTTTAAATTATCAATTTGTTGCAAATCTCTCAGTCCTGCTGTATTCGGAGAGGAGATATTAATTGTTATATAATCGAATAAATCCTCATTTTGATAAACTTTTTCAATCAAAATCTCGTAGTCATGAATAAAATTTTGACTATTTTTATTTGGTCCAATGTTAATTCCAATTGGAATTTTTTTTTGAAAAGAATGTTTTTTTACATTCAAAATCAGCTCATCGACTCCTTTGTTGTTGAAGCCAAGGCGATTTATCAACCCCTCATCTTCAATTGCACGAAACATTCTCGGTTTTTCATTCCCATCCTGAGGAAATGGAGTGATTGTTCCAATTTCTGCAAAACCAAATCCATTTAAATGAATTTTACCAGTTAATTCACCGTTTTTATCAAAACCTGCTGCTAAACCAACTGGACTGTCGAATTGAATTCCACATATATTTTGTGAAAAATAGGATTTCATATATTCCTGAATCGAATAATCAAAAATACAGTTATGTTTGATTGATTTAAGTGCTAGGCAATGAGCTTTTTCAGGGTCAGTTTTAAAGACTAAAGGTTTTAAATATTTATAGAAATTAACCATAAATTGATTGAAGATAATTTTATATATTATCATTATTAAATGTATTTTCAACGAATGAATTTATTTCAGATTCGCTAGCTCTATCGACGTTTACTACTGAGAATTTCCTTCTTTCATTTTGCATTGTTGTTAACTTTGTTTTTTCGCTCAACAAGATATCAAAATAATAAGCCTCTCCTTGATCTGATAAAACGAATGTTTTAACTAGATCGATAAGTTCGATTTTATTCATTTTTTTTGATTCAAAGATTGATTTAAAAAAATCTGAAAATGTTAATTCTAGATTTTTATTTTTTTGGAATTTGAAGTCTTCAATAAAATCTATTAATTTGGAGTCACTATTTTGCATAGCAATTTTAAAAACTAAAGATGTAAAAATTTGCTCATAATGATTACAATGCTCACCCTCGCAAAACCTTTTGCTTTTGCCTGATATCCATTGTAAAAGCTTTTCTGACAATGTATCAACTATCGCATAAGATTTTCTATAAAAATCATTCACAATTCCTTCTAATTTATTATATGTAATAATTTTTTGATTCAGCATTTCTAAAATGCATTGCAAAGAATTGAGTTTTGGATTGTGCTTTTCAATATCTGTATATATTTTATTGAAATCCGAATTCAAAATTCTGACTTGAGAAAAAAAAAAATCATAATCAGATTTCTTTACTTCATTTTTTTTTAATAAAGATTCAATAT
>CAIPFW010000029.1 GCA_903864455.1 uncultured Anaplasmataceae bacterium
AAGTAATTAATTAATAAATACTCATTACAATAAAAACAATGATTTGTTATGTATTAAATAAATGAAGAAAATATATATTTTTGATGCTAAAAGAACTGCGATTGGCAGCTTTCTTGGCTCTTTGTCCCATTTGGAACCCCAAGCTTGCACATCATTATTAATTAAAGATATGCTGGCTCGGAATCCGCAGATTCACGACAAAATTGGTAAAGTCATTTTGGGTCAGGTTCTTCTCGCTTCTCATGGGCAGAATACGGCTCGCCAAGCTTCAATACATGGTGGGATATCTCATTCAGTCCCTGCATATATTGTCAATCAATTGTGTGGCTCTGGTTTACGCTCTCTGATTACGGGTTTTCAAGAATTTCAGTGCGATGAGTCTTTGAATGATAAATTTATCATAGCGGGTGGGCAAGAATCAATGAGCCTTGCTCCACATTTTATTCAGCTGAGGTCAGCTACGCCTACAAAAAGATTGGGTGACGTAGAGCTCAAGGATTCGATAATTTTTGATGGTTTGACAGACAGATTTCATAATTATCATATGGGTGTTACCGCTGAAAATCTTGCAAAGAAATATAATATCAGTCGTGAAGAGCAAGATATTTACGCTTATAATTCGCAACAAAAAGCAGGAAATGCAACGAAAACAGGTCTATTCAAGGATGAGATTTTGCCAATCGCCGTTCGAGATGGATCGAAGGGTGAAAGATTGTTTGATGAAGATGAATTTATTAAGTATGATTCCACGATGGAAAAATTATCAAAATTACGATCTGCTTTTGAGGCAAACGGAACCGTAACAGCAGGCAATTCATCGGGCATCAATGATTGCTCGGCGATTTTGCTGATTGGTGGTGAGGAAATGACAAAGGTTTTGCATCCGATTGCTGAGATTATTTCATTTGCAGATGCTGGCGTTTTACCAGAAATTATGGGGATTGGTCCAGTTGAAGCGTGTAAAAAAGCTTTAAAAATAGCGAATTGGTCTCTCGAAAATATCGATTTAATCGAATTAAATGAAGCATTTGCTTCTCAAGTTTTATCTGTGTCAAAAGAAATGCAGTGGGATATGAATAAACTGAATGTAAATGGTGGCGGGATTTCTCTCGGTCATCCAATTGGTGCGTCGGGTGCGAGGTGTCTGGTGTCTTTGATTCACGAAATGAAAAAACGAAAGAGTAAAAATGGCTTGGTTTCTTTATGTATTGGGGGTGGTATGGGAATTGCCATGTGCATAAAAATGGCGTGAGTATGGCTTAATTCAAGTCTATTTGCCATTACTCTTATTCTGATTATTCAGTATTTTAATATTCAGTATTTTAATATTGTTGATTGGATTAAAAAATGATGGGGGCGCTAAAGATCCGATTTCTTTTGCTTTAGCATCGATTTTAGATATAGTAGATTCGATTTCAGATATATCTCGTTCAGTTTTTGAAATTAAATTGTTAAAAATTATTCCAACTGCTACTCTCAATATCGATATTTCTTCAATATGATTCTGAACATTTTGTAAATCTTGTTCTGTAGTGTTTATAAGGTCTCGATACAGATACTTTATGTCATTGGGAACTCTCTCAAGCTCCTCTTTAAGAGATGCTATGCTAGAGTTGGCTTCTTGTATCTTTTTTTCTTTAAAATCGTTCTTTTGATCCTCAGTGATTTCGATGTTGAGTTTTTTTTGTAAATCATGGGGATTTTCAGTTGATAATCTGTTGTCGTCCTCTCTAAATATTAAAGAATTTGGCATCATATTTTTATCACGAATCAAAGAGTTAATTTCTTTATTTATATGGTAATTAAATTCTTTGTCACCAAACAAATCCTTGGATTGAATGTAAAAAGAAGCATTGTCATTATCGCAAAAAAAACCATTAAGCATTTCCACGTAGAAGTCGTTTCTTTTTTTGAGGTTAAATATAAGGTTGTTTAGCGTTTCGCGTTGTTTTTCAAGAAAATTCATATGAAGAAAGATGTTATTTGGCATTTGCATTTGATCTATTTTCCTTTTCGCTAATTTAAACAAAATAGTATTGATTAATATAAGAATCAAAATCGCTAAAACGACACCTATTGATGAATAAAAAAGCGCTTTATTATCTGTGATCTTCATATAAAAAAGAATTAAAATGTTGTATATTTACTATTGTATAATAAAAACTTTAATTTTGCAAAAAAAAAGCATCTTTCGAGTAAATATTACGTTAATTTTGAATAAGTGATGCATTGATGATTCATAAGATAAAGAATTTCAGTCATTTTAAAAACTCCTGCTGCCTCCATTATCTTTATTTTCATTTTTACCTTTATTTTTATCTTTGTATGCTAATATCTTAGCATTTTTGAAAACCGATAAGAAGGATGGTTGTGACGTTGAAATTTTTTTTAATTTTTTTTTATGCGATTCAATATCTCTCTCGGCTGTATATATTTTACCATTATTTTTCGCTATTTGTGTCTTATTGGATATTATTTTTTTGATATTATCGCTTCGAGTAATATCATATTCGTTTATCTTTTTCGTCCTATCATTGTGGTGGTTTTCTGTATCTTTTAATTTCTCTTCTATATTTCGAATAGAATTTTCAACTTCAGTTAATTCTTCTTCGCCCTTAACTACATGGCCTTGTGCAGATTCTACTATTTGTTTTTGTGATTCATAATTTTTATTTCGATTTTCAATTTCTTCTGATGCTTTCACTTTCCCCAGTTCATCAATATCTGGTATTTTCGATAATTCATCTTCCGATGCTTTTAGTGCGTTTTCTCGATCGGTTAGAATACTCGATTCGCGTTCTTTTAGATTTTTGCTACTTTCCAGTTTTTTTTCCAGTTCAAGTTTCTTTTCCTTAAGAGAATTCAGTTCGCCTTTTAGTTCTTCTATATGTGTGGCGTCCTTACGATTTAATTCCTCAAGAGGTTTTTTTGAAGAGCGGAAAACTTCTTTCTCTGAATTGATATTCGATAGCTCATCTATCATTTCATTGTTTTCGCTTAATAATGATTGATTTAATTTTTTTATGTCATTTTTTTCAAAAGCTGCATCAGAAAGCCGATGTTTAGCAGGGATAATAACATTTTTATATTTCTTTTGTGCTGCTGAGAACAAAAAACGATTTGCAATTCCAAGAGTGAAAATTGTTAAAATCCCTCCTACGATTAATTCCAATACTTTTTTGGTTTCTTTTTTGTTTTTCGGCGTCATAAACAATAATCAATAAATGATTTTATTATTTTACATTAGAGTTTAAGAAAAACATCTTTCGAGTAAATACTCGTTAACTTTTAATTAATAATTAACTCATTTATAATCCAAAACTCCTTCAACATTCAAATCGATTTTTTTTACAATCTTACCACGATTATCGATAATGGCTGTGATTCCATTGTTTGCTACTCGAAAAACAGTTTTTTTAAATTTTAAAGCCTGTAATCTCACAGCTCTCAGATGTTGATGGGGTCCAAAGCTATCACCAAACCAACCGTCATTTGTCAAATTAATGGCGAAATGAATATCATCGTTCAGCATTTCAAAAGGAAAAATCCCTTCATAACATATCAATGACAAGCATTTTATATTCATTTTCTGAGTTTGAATTTGAATAATAGATTTATTTTTATTCCCAAAAGCAAGAGAGCCAAGATTTGTTATAGAGTCGATTCGAATCCAATCTTTGAATGGAATATACTCACCGAAAGGCACTAAATGCTTTTTATCATAAAAATCAACAATCTCACCCTTAGAATTCAGCGCTATCAAACTATTATAATAATTATCATTCTCGTCAAAACGCATCGCACCTGTAATTAAAAGTTGTTTTTCCTTCAAAAAGCTGGCTAAATACTGCAAATGACTTTGATTTTCAATATCATTTAAATCGATCGCAAATGGAAATGCGGTTTCAGGCCAGATAATCAAATCAAAATCATCGCTGTTATTTTTTTTAAATGAGATGTTAATAAGTTTTTCAAAAACATTTTCAAGCTCGCTATGACTCCATGTAAATTTTTGCTTTATCGATGGTTGTATGAGTCGAATTTTTAAATCATGGTTTTGACTTTCATGATGGACTTCATTATACTTATAAAAAATAAAAGGCAAGCTCAATATCGCAATCAATGTGAACGTTGAATAGAATTTTTTTCGCATCAATGATTCGTAAATGAATAATGAAAAGAAAATCGTCAAAAAGCCAACAAAATATACGTTTGTTTTTTGCAATAAAAGAATTCCGAAATCATAATCAAGCCAAATAGACCCGATCATATTCCAAGGAAATCCTGTAAATAAATTCGCTTTTAAAAATTCAGCTAAAACCCACAATCCTGAGAAAATTATGAAAGAGTATTTTTCTCTTCTGAAATAAAGCAATGGAATTGTTACAATGAAGTAATATAATGAAAGTATTGATGGAATTAAAGTGATTGCGAATGGTATGACAAACCACCACCTTTTCACATCGATTAACAATGAATTGACTATCCAGTGCAATGAAAATATGTAATAGGTGCAACCAAAAATTAAAGTTTTTACAATGATTTGCTTTTTGTTTTCACATTTTTTTATCGTATGGAAGAATAATATGATGCTTAAAATTGCGCATAAAACATAATTAAATGGAGCGAAGCCGAAACCGTGTAAAATTCCCGCAATAAAAGCTTGAAGCATGAATGCACTTATAAATATATTTTATATTATATGAATATTGTTTTTTGGCAATATTGTATATGAATATTGTTTTTTGGCAATATTGTTGGGATATAAGGGGATAAAAAATCATTATAATCATCAAAATTCGTATTTTTTTGTAAAAAAAGTATGATTTTTATCATTTTATCGTTGACATGTGAGTGATTTTTGTGCAAAATATCTCTTGATGTTATATGGGGGCATAGCTCAGCTGGCTAGAGCGCCTGCCTTGCACGCAGGAGGTCAAGGGTTCGACTCCGTTTGTCTCCACCATTCATCTGAAAAATCTTTCAAAAATTCATTTACGTCATTTTCACCAACTTTTCATAAAATACAATTTTCATTGTTGAGATATTTTATTGATTGAGTTTACTCATTAATTCACTCACTATGAATAACAAATTTTTTAATTTTTAAAATTTTCTTGAAAAGCAAAATAAAATATGTTATTTTAAATAAATGAACAAATGAATAAATAAATATAATAAAAAGATGATATATCCAGAGAATCAAAAATTTTTTGACAAAGTGACTTTTATACGCATTGATCATGAGGATTATCGCAATGGCTGGTTGGATTGTTATGATCTTGAAGTTTATTTAAATAAAGATATAAACGAAGAGGCGTTTAAGAAATTTGCAGCTTCGAATGAGATATCTCTTAGAGATCTTGGAGATAACAGATTTCAAATCATGATTCCAAATAATTCTATAATTTATACAAGGAATGCATTGATGAGATTGGCGGTTTGCAATAATGAAAAAGATGATGATATTACGGACGAGTTTAATATCGCATTCAGTAAATTATATGGAATAAAGAATGGCGCTGAAGAAATTTCTCAAAAAGTATTCTCCTTTAATGAATATAAACATACGTACACAAAGGATTTAATCGAATCTTTGGAAATTATAGAGTTGGAAGCTGCATTGGACGCAAGCAATAAGATTTGGATTGTGTGTAAAACAGAGGTTAAATTAAAAAATTCAAAAGAGAGTAGGAAGCGATTCAAGAAGATTCTGACTGTTGTTGAAAGAGAAGACAGAGAGGGTTTTTATTTGTATACTGATGCGCTATTAGCCCTAGACGAAAATATAGTTGATACTTTGGTTAAAGAGTTATCAATAGATTCAATAGTAAAAGAGTTAAAGATAGATTTGAGAGGGTGTGATTTTAAAAGTATAT
>CAIPFW010000030.1 GCA_903864455.1 uncultured Anaplasmataceae bacterium
CCAGAGAATCAAAAATTTTTTGACAAAGTGACTTTTGTGAACGCAAAAAATGGAGAAATCGGCGAATATGATGCTAATTATCAGCTTGAAGTTCAGTTGAATGAGAATATAAGCAAGGAGGCGTTTAAGATATTTGCAGATGCTAATCACATATCCCATACAGATCGTGGAGATAACAAATTTGAAATTATTATTAATGGTAGAGATGATATTTGTACAGATAATGGATTGATGCGTTTAGCACTTCGTTACAATAGAGACGGTGATGATATTACGGACGAGTTTAATACTGCATTTAGTAAATTATATGGAATAAAGAATGGATCTGAAAAAATTTCTCAGAAAGTAAGACTTTTTGGAAATTATAGTCTAGAATACGAAAATGATTTAGTTGAATCTGCAAAAATCGTAAGATGGAAGTTAAAGAAAAAGACTCTCTATATGGATTTGGGGAGCATTTATATAGATTGGAAGTTAAATTAAAAAATCCAAAAGAAAGAAAAGCGTTGTTAAGTTCGGGAGTTGTAGTTCGTTTGGGTTTGAAGTTCGTCGAGGAAGATAACGGCTCCTTTTTTTTTAATGTTTTCAAAAAAGAGGATAATAGAGAATTGAGTAGTTTCTTTCAAGAAGATAGTGTTTTTAAAGTTATTGAAAAAAATATAAAGCCAAATAATATTCCTTCTAACAGTGAATTGGAATCTGAGCAGACTCAGATCGTAGATTTGAAAGATATATATGATGATGAGAAGGTGAATAAAGATATCGCAGATATGATGAGATATAACTTGCGTATGGAATTAAGTCATAATATCGTTAGGATCAACGGTATGTTAGAAATGGAATATAGAGAGGGTTTATCATGTGATCACGTTGAAATGTGGAAGGCTATATGGGGTAACGACATAAGGGGAAAGGTGTTATCTATAAAAACAATTAATGAAAATTTAAAAAAAGATTCCATACCCAAAGCAGAAAGATTAAATATGGAATCTAAGAAAAAAACTTTAGAGGAAGCTGTTGAGAAGCACGAAAAAAACATTTTGGATGTTTATTATAATGCAACTCCAGAGCTCCGGAAAACTTGGGAAGAAGGTTTGAGCGAACTTAAACAAACGATTAAACGTTTAGAAGAAAAATATAAAAATAAAGAAGAGGAAGCTGAATTAGAGAAAGCTAAAGAGGAAGCTAAAGAGGAAGCTAAAGAACAGAATTCAAAAAGCATACATGAAGAGCAGAGTCAAAAAAGCCCGACAAAAATATGTATTGAAGCAATATTAAGGGTTTTGACGTCTCTGTGTAATATTTTATGCTCTCCATGTAAATTTATTTATAAGTGTTCGTGCGAAACAAAGAATGGTAACGATAAATTAAAATAACGTATATTTTAATTTTTCATGCTACAATGATAAAAAATATGTTAAAAAATGAAAAAAAATTCAGTTCACTCGCTGATGAGGGAAAAAAAATACTTTGATGTTGGATTTCATTGGTATTTTGATAGATATTTGAGTTTTTTTTGGCAAAAGCGTTTATTTTATTTTCTTTTTTTCATCGCTATTCTGACTCTTGGCGCTCTTATAGAGATGAATATGGGTATATTGCTCGATTCAAAAATTGTTTATCCCGTTTTGACGCATATTGATAATTATGATGAAGTCGCTTTTATAAAAAAACTTCAATCAAAAAAAACAGACGATCCGAATATTTTAATTGCAAATTATTTGGTAGAGAAATATGTCACGATTCGAGAATCATACAATTATGAAAACTTGAATGAGCAAAAATTATTTATTGATAAAAATTCTACTTCTTTTCTTTCATTAAGTTTTAATAATTATATAGATATTTCAAACATCAAAAGCCCTTTGTTACTTTATGGAAAGCAAGATAAATTGAATGTTTCCATAAAAAATATAGATTTAAAAATCGATGATTCAAATATACCAACAAAGGCGATAGTGAATTTTGATATTTATAAGAATTATGATTTGCTTTCAACTCAATCAATAGAAATGGAGTTCTATATGAGCGATGCTTTATCGCTCAGAAAAGAGGATGGTGGGAATTTCGAA
>CAIPFW010000031.1 GCA_903864455.1 uncultured Anaplasmataceae bacterium
TGCACGAAGAAAGAAAAGAGAGGGTTGTAAGTACTCAGATTGTATAACATCTATAAAAGAAGTTCGATTTATTGGATTTTCTTTTATACTTCTGTGGATTATAAGTATATCAATCTTGAGTAACTTGACGGAAAGATGTTTTTCTTGACTCATATCCTTATGGAAGATTTTATGTTATAATTAATTGATTAAGAAAAAATATATTGATGATAAAAAATCAGATTCTCATTGTTGATGATGAGAATGATATAGCCCTTTTGATAAAAGATATTTTGTCCGATGATGACCATGAGATATTCGTTGCGAATGAAAAAGAATCAGCTTTAGAAATTTTATCAACTCAGAATATAGATTTAGCTTTGCTTGATATTTGGCTTGAAAATCAAAATGATGGTGTTGAATTGTTAAAAATTATTAAAAATAAAAATTCACTCACGCAAGTGATTATGATTAGTGGTCACGGCAACATACAAATAGCGACTGATACTTTGAAGTTGGGAGCGTATGATTATATAGAAAAGCCTTTTGATAGCAAGAGACTAAAGGTTTTGGTCAGAAACGCTCTCGAGAGTCAAAAATTAAAAAAAATCATAGAGAGTAAGGATTCGCTGAGTGAAAAATTTATCGAGATAGTTGGCACTTCGAGAATAATGCAGAATGTGAGAAATTTATCGAACGAAGCGAGCAAAAATGAATCAAGAGTTTTTTTATATGGAGGGATGGGGGTTGGAAAGAAATTAGTGAGTAGATATATTCATAAAAATTCTATTCATGCGAATGAAAATTTCACTTTGATTAATGCTTCAAATACTTCAATCATTCATAATATTTCCGAATTTTTAGAGAGTTATTATGGAACAATTTTTTTTGATGAAATAACAAATTTTCCGATTTACTTTCAAAAATCTTTGCTGAGTTTTATTAATAATAATCATAAAAATAAATTTCGTATTATTTCTTCCTCAAGTCAAAAGAATTTAAAAGATGAGTCTTTGTTTGACCAAGAATTGCTTTCACGCCTCGCAATTACGAATATAAATATTCCGCCTTTGAGTGAAAGAATAAGCGATATGAGTGATTTATGTGAATATTTTGTGAATTATTTTGTTGAATTTTCTCAGGTAAAAAGAAAAACTTTCAGCGAAGATGCGATAAATAAATTACAAACGTATGAATGGTCGGGAAATGTCGAGCAGTTAAAAAAAACGATAGAATGGATTTTGCTTTATTATAATTATGAGAATTGCGATGAAATTGATGCTCGTATGTTATCGCCAGAAATTCTGAATAAAATAAATAAAAATGCGTTTAATATTGAGAAAATTTTATCGATGAATTTGAAAGATGCTCGTGAAGAGTTTGAAAAATATTATCTTTCAATGCAAATCAAGAAAAATAATTATTCTGTTACAAGGACTGCAGAGACAATCGATATGGATCGCTCCGCACTTCATAGAAAGTTAAAAAATTTAAATCTTGAGTGTGAGTTGCTGTAAAAAATTATATTTTAATTTTTTTACTAAAATTTGATGTTGATTTTATATAATGTTATTATAATTAATATTCATTAAAAATATAATCATGGAGAGTTATAAAGAAGATCATGAGACAACACATGGTGCAAAAGTATTTTCAGAAGGTGAGTATTCAGAGTTAGTCGAGAAAAAGAAAAAAATTCTATTTATCGAGTTCGATGGAGTAGAGGATAATGAGAAGTGTAAAATATATAAAACCCATTGCATTTCCTTTAAAATAAAAAATTCCATTAAACCATCATATTTGTTTCTCAAGAATTACTTTGATCTAAAAGGAATTCTTGAGATTCACTAAACCAGCTATTACCTCAAATCTCTTATTAA
>CAIPFW010000032.1 GCA_903864455.1 uncultured Anaplasmataceae bacterium
GATATTTTTATTTATAAAAAATCATCACTCTTTTTATATAATAAAAAAATATGCAATACATATTGTAAATTATATAGATCTTCTAAGAGATAAAAAATATGATTATTTTTTCAGAATTCATAAAGCGCACGAATGATTTTTTAATTCAATCAAGTGAATTAGAAAATTTAAAAAATTCTACAACGCAAATCGCTGCCATCACTAACAATACAAAGAAAATGATCGATAGCTCAATATTTTTTGCTATTAATTCTAATAGTTTGAGATATTTTGTTAACGATTTCAAAGGTCAGAATTTATTCTGTATGATTTGCGATATCGCTCTCAAAAACGATTCGTTTTTTAAAGAAATTGAAAAAAAATGCGATAAAATTCTTTTCTCACAAAATATAAACATTCGCAAATTGTATTGTGACTTTGTTGTAAACTTTTATAAATTAAGTCAATTTCCATTGAAAATCTGCGCTATCACAGGAACAAATGGAAAATCATCAACGGCTTTTTTTTACAAACAATTGTGCAATTTTATAGGATTGAAAGCATGCTCTATAGGCACTATAGGGATTTATAGTGATGATGAGGCTCATAAAGAATTACCACTTACAACTCCTGATATTTCAGAATTATGCGAAATAATTAATTCAAAAGCGAAAAACAATATTTTTGATATCGCAATTGAAGCCTCCAGTCATGGGCTTGAGCAATATAGAGTCGATGGTTTGCCGATAGAAGTTGCTGGTTTCACCAATTTTACTCAAGATCATCTTGATTATCATCAAAATATGGATAATTATTGGCTTGCAAAAGCAAGATTATTTGAAGAATTGGGAATTCAAAACATTGTTATCAATAATGATGATGGGAAGTCCATAGCGATTAAAAAGATTTGTGCTGATCTAGGATTGAAATATATTACTTACGGAGCAAAAAATGAAAGTGATATCAATTTGTTGAGTTATAAAATGAATGATGATTTTTCTTCTTCGCTCGAAATTGAAATTTTAGATAAAAAATATAATTTTCATGCAAATTTGATAGGCGAATTTCAAATGTATAATTTAATGCTTGCGATTGGTATGATTCTTTTTACTCATAAGGATAAATTTGAGCTGATATTTTTTCCTGATGGTGGCGGTGATTTGAAAGATTTACAATCTCCATCTGGTCGAATGGAGATGGTTAAAATCAATGAAAGCTCAGTTGTAATTATCGACTACGCACACACTCCAGACGCTTTAGAAAAACTTTTAACGACGATAAAAGATTTTTTCCCAGAGAATAAAAAAGAAATTGTATTGATTTTTGGATGCGGTGGCGAAAGAGATAAAGAAAAAAGAAAAATTATGGGCGAGATTGCAAGCAAATATTCAGATTTTATAATTGTAACGGATGATAATCCAAGAAATGAAAATTCGCAATCCATTCGGAATGAAATTATCTCTGGGATTTCTGATAAAAAGAAATTTATTGAAATTGGCAATCGTTTCGAAGCTATAAAATACGGACTGGATTTTGCAATACAAAATAAATATCAATTAGTTATCGCTGGGAAAGGTCATGAGAACACTCAAATAATCGGTGATATAAAACATTCATTTAATGATAAAGAGGTTTTAGAATCTTTTCTCAGCTATTAGAGCCTGTCTTTAATCTTACTTCATATAAATGCATTTCCCCTTAAATAAAAAATCCCATTAAACCATCATATTTGTTTCTCAAGAATTACTTTTATCTAAAAGGAATTCTTGAGATTCACTAAACCAGCTATTACCGAAAATCTCTTGTTAAAAGTATCTTCTATGAAATTTCGACACCTATCTTTTAGAACCAGTCTTCACCTCAATCTCCTCAACAAAGAGTTTTATTTATATAGCTCGTAGTATGACTTTGTTGAGGAGATTAGCGAGATAAAATTGCAGACAGCTTCAAAGAAATTTTTAATTTCTCTCAGATGCAAATGATAATTTCTCCATCAAAGAATTTTGCTTTGTTCTATCGATTTCTTCCATTTTGCCATCGTAAATTTTATAAATCGGCATCGCACAATTATAAAAATATTCGTCATTTTTCTTTTCAACACATCTCGAGCAAACGCCCTTCATCATACACTGCATTGAAGATTTACGAATTTCAATAATTTTATTTTCAAAGTTTGTTTTGTTTTGCAATGAAAAATTATGCGACCCAAGAACAATAAAATCAAAATCATTTAAAACTTCATTCGAAATACAATCTGTTTCTTTGAAATCGTTTATAAATTTTAAAATTTTGTTTTTATAAAAATTATCCATCTTTCGAATATTTTTTGTCACGTATGAAATTTTATTGTTCTGCTCGAACAATTTTTGTAGCAATGGTATATAAAAATATTGATACACATCATCGCAAATAAAAAGAATTTTTTTATGAAAAATTGTCTCAACCTCATCAAATTTTGCACCCAAAGATGAAATAAATAAAATTCTTTCACCTTTTTTTAATTTTGACAAAAAATACGTCGAGGCGCCGCAAATCTTAAAAACAAAATGAATGATATGTTTTTTCTCATCTATGAAAATAGGAGTGAGAGCAATTGGCTCAAGAATATCATCATTATAATTTTGAAATTTTGCAAATTCTCCGATCTGAATGCTTTTTGATAATTGTTCATTTTGTATTACGATTTCATAAAAGTCGTTGTTCATTTTTCTTATTGAATAAATATTTATAATGAATTGTTTTTTGAATTGCTTGATACTCAATGTTTTTTCTTCGTTATATTTGTTATCTAAAAAACGTTGAAAAATCTCATTCGCTCCTTGATATCCATTTGCAATCGCTTTTACCACCGACCCTTTGTATTGCGGGTTCATATCGCCAATCACAGAAATATTTTCTACAATCATTGATGATTGAGATTTTTTTATATCGAAATTCTGCCCCAAATTCAAAAAATTCTTAATCTCATCCTCTGAAATTCCAGATTCTTTCAAAACAATTGAATTTAAATCAAAACCATATGCTATGAAAAGAGATTTTGCATCGATTTTACTTCCACAACAAAATTCTATCATCTCGATTGCATCATTTTTATCGATAATGATTCCTTTTATCTCGATGTTCTCGAGAAATTTTATACCTTTTCTGAGGGCTGACTCCATCTCCTCATGATTTGTTTTATATGAAGATGCTTCATGCAAATTTTTATGGTATATGATTGTTACGCCACCTAATTCTTCATTCAAAAATTGATATATTTCGCTCTGACTTTTTAAATTTTTCAAAATCTTCGCTTGCCTTAAAAATTCTTCTAAATCTTTTTTTTCATTTTCATTCAAACTTTCTTCAAAAATGTCTTTACTCGATAAATTATCATAAAAATTATAAATTTTTAAAAGTTGCCTTGGATAATAATTCAAAATTTCAGTGGCGGTGTCGATAGCGGTAAGACCTCCACCAATGACAATTGCAGGTAGTTTTATCTGCAAGTTCACAGCATTGTATTTTTCATTTTTTTTATATGCACCGTTTAATTGCAATGTCATAAGAAAATCCGCAGCTAATCGTATATTTTTTGCCAATATATTCTCAACTTTAATAGGAATTTTCTGATTTCCAGCTCCCGTCGCAATCACTATATGGTGAAAAATTTTTTTCGCATTCTCAATTTTGTAATTTGAGCCAAATCTCACTCCATCAAAATAATGAAAGTTTTTGTTTCTTTCGAGGGTCAAGCGCATTAATTTTAAAAAATTTTTATTCCATCGAGATGTTATTCCATATTCCATCACGCCACCAAATCCCTCTATCTCTCTCACCTCTAGTGATTTACAATATTGATTCCAATTTTTTATTAAAGAGTATTTTCTTTTTAAGGGTAGGATTTTCGTAGCTTCAAGCGTTACAACATTAAACCCATATCTCAATAAATAATAGCTCATGGCAATTCCCGCTGGTCCCAGACCAATTACAAGAATATTTTTATTATTTTTTTGTATAGGAATTGGGAATCTCAAATTCAATGGGTTCCATTGCGTCAGTAAAATATAAATTTCAGCACCAAAGGGCAATTGTAAAATCTCATTTAAAATATGAGTTTCGATAAGCGGAACATCAACAGGCGTTTGTTTTTGAAAAATGCAAGATTTCGCACAATCGTTGCATATTCTGTAGCCTGTCATTGCAAGAAGTGGATTATTAACCATCATCATCGCTAATGATGCAATTAAAAATCCATTCTCCTTTAGCAAAATTGCTTCGGATATTTTTTCATCAAGCGGGCAGCCGTGAAGAATGTTTTCGAGTGGTGAAACTTTATAATTGTTTTGGCTTTCTTCAATTCCCTTACGACAAAAATCTTTTTTTCGCTCATGGCATTTTAAGCAATATTTTATATTCATCTCAGAATGACTCTGAGTTTTATTTTTTTCAAAATGAAAATCAAAATCGCTGCAAGTTAAATCATGAATATTTGTCTCAAAATCGATAATTTTTTTAAAATCTTCGTATTGTTTTGGTAGTGAAAAAAGAAGCGAATTCCTTCGATATTCCTTATGCACTTCATCATTTAAAATATTTAAAATATATTTCTCATCATCTGAATCAAATGTTTTATTTCTTGATATCTTTTGAGCAAAATCATATTCATCCTGATATGTTGTGATTTCTATTTTTTCGAAATTTTGAATATTTTTAAAGGTTTTCTCAATATACCTTCGAATCGAATAAATCTCATCTATTTGACTTGCTTGAGTTTTTATATCCAAATTCAGAAATTGAATTAAAAATCTCTCTAATAAAATCGCATATTCGATGTATTGTTTAGAATTTTCATCATTTGGTTTGCAAAAATGCTTTTTCTCTAAAAATTGATTAAATTTGTCGTTCAGACTTTTTAATGCATTTTGATTTTTATCAAAAATTTTTTTAAAAATTTGGCTTTTAATCGCCATTTTACAATTTGATTATTATATTAATGAATATTATAGCAAATATCGAAGCTATTATACTTCCTTTAAAACTGAAAAAGTTACCGCTTTCCTCAATTTGCAAAATTTATATGTAAAGTAAAGGCGATGGCTTTATTAAACACATTCTATTGGTCTTATCATTAGAAGTTTTAATTTTTTTCTCCATCTTCAATCTTCGCGCCATCAAAATCACGAATCTTTAATTGAATTTGAGATAATTTATCTTTAGACTTCTTTAACAAATCATTTCCTGCTTCGCATAAGCCTATTGATTCATCGATAGAAACCTCATTTGATTCTAATTGGTGAGTAATTTTTTTCAATTCTTCGAGTAGCGATTCAATTGAATCTCGATCTTTTCTTGATTTTTGTCTTTTTATCATTATAATTATAAAATATTATTTTATTATATTAAACACAACTAATAATAGCAATCAATCAAAACAATAAAATCTCTGAAAGTTCATATGCAATCGAAATAGATCCTGAGACAGGGGAGGTGAAAAAAAAGAGATCCAAATACGGGAGAAGAAATTTGCCATATCTTTAAACTTGATGATTCATCGGAATCAAAAGGAGAAAAATCCTGAAGTTGTCTGCAATTTTATCTCGC
>CAIPFW010000033.1 GCA_903864455.1 uncultured Anaplasmataceae bacterium
AATTAAAAATATTATTCAAAATAATAATAATAAATAAATTAATTGATGTCAATATTTAAAAGTAATAAAGGTATTAATTTATATCATCGGATTTCATTTTTATAAAACGCCGATTCTCTACCAGCCGCAATATAAGATATTTTTGCAATAAAATTCAAAATTGGTCGATTAGCATCTTGATATGGAATTTTTTCGTAAAAGGATGAGCGAGCATTAAGGCTAATTTTTGAATTTTTTCCCTGATTGCAACGATAAAATCCACCAATCAAGCTCCCATTTACTAAATATAGAGTTTTTTCAGCAGTTGCTGACCCAATTTTTTCTATCGTTGGAATTCCTTCTTGAATCACTAGGCTCGTAATTTCACTACCTTGTTTTCCAGCTCGCATGTCATTTCTCATGCTTTTGTTTAAAGAAAAAATTTCATCTTGCGAATCAACAC
The DNA here is from genome assembly GCA_903864455.1 of uncultured Anaplasmataceae bacterium. GTDB lineage: Bacteria > Pseudomonadota > Alphaproteobacteria > Rickettsiales > CAIPFW01 > CAIPFW01. Next base: position 443 of record CAIPFW010000033.1, read on the forward strand.
TGATCACGCCCATACCATATGTACCACTGTTTGACTTGACAAAACAATATGGCTCCGTCCATTTTATTTCATACTCTGAATATTTTTTTTTCGTATGGTTTAAAATTTCTTCGACGCAATCAGCGATTTTTTTTAAATCATCTTTATTTTTGAAATGAATGTTGTCGATTCCTCTTGATTCGCAAGAAAAAAGCCACGGGTCGATAGAAAATTCCTTTCCGAATTCGTTCATCAACTCTTGATATATATTAAAATATGTTGATTTTTTTCGATTAAACCAACCGCATAGAAGATTTGGTGCGATTTTTTGTTCAATTTTATCAAGAATCGCTGGATATTTTATCGTCATGTCGTTGTTTATAATAATAAAATCGGGTTCGAATTCGCTCATAGTAAGTAATCTTTTTTCGTCTGCACTCAATTTGAGCCCATCAATTTCTATAAATTGCTTATCATCTATTTGAATAATTTTTTTTTCTTGATTTGCAAAATTTGCTACAACAACCTCAAATCCGCTATTTATTAATATGTTTTTTAAAAAAAGCAAATTTTCTAAATATTTTAAATTACGATCATGATCTTCTCCAATCAGCAAAATTTTCTTTATATTGATATCAACGTTTTGCACAAAAGATAAAAATTCTTTTGACGCCAGTTGTAATGAAGATTCGTCTAAATTATTAAAACCTGCAGAGAAAAAGTTCACATCAACAGGTGCAAGTTTAAATCCACTATTTCTTACATCGATTGAATTATAAGGAATTGCATCAAACTTTTGATATTCATTCGTAATCCATTCTTCAATTTGTTTTTCTTTTTCTTGAAAGAGTGAATGAAAAATTTTTATTGCTTTTGTTTTATTCATAATGAATTTTTTTATTAAGTGATGCATTTATAACAGAAAAGTTTTTGTTATACAAATGATGGTGGAATATTTTTTATGATATTGTCAATTATTAATTGACAATGATGAGTTTTTCATATATAATTATTGATTGTAAATAAAATCATTAACAAATATGGATAAAACACAAATAACTCCAAATAAAAATAATATTAAAAATTTTAAAGCAAATATTCGTAATTTACCTGAGAATTTTGCTGAATTTTATAAAAAAAATCCAAAGGATTTAATTGCAAACAAAGTCAAACAATATTCAGATGAGCTTTTTGCAAAAAAAAATGATTTAACTTCAGAAACACCGCATGAGCATGATCGTGTGAAACATATAAAGTGCGCAATTAATGCTCTATTTTTAATTGCGATTTATTGCAAAAATAAAGATCAAAATACGATTCATCCATCTTGGTTTGATGCGAACGGAGCAATCATAAAAGATAGTCAAAAAGCTCGTAAAAAACTTATGAGAGGCTTTATGCATTTCATGGAAGAGGCAACTTGTGCCCTTATGTGCTTTGCTCTGGAGTGCATCTTTTTGATACCATTCGCCGTTCTTATAGAGGTTGAAGGAGAGTGGAAATTAAAGGATTTGATTGAAGAGGCGATACACGTATATAAAGAGCGACCAAAAGAATCGTGGGCGATTTTGTTTTTATTTATTGTATTAACGGTTATTGCGATTAGATTATCCCATCACTGGAGACCAAAAATATTATTAAATGATGATGAGAGAAAGGATTCTTTAGGGTGTTTCAATAAATTATTGACGGAGTGTAATGCGAGCAATGTTGTTAAGTTTGAATTAAAAGATGTCTTTAAAGTCTATAAAAATTGTGTGATAAATCTAGAAGACGTAATTACTGCTATTGATATTGAGAAATTTATCACAAGTAATGCGTTAATAGATAAACCTATTCTCGATGTGTATAATATGCTAGACGATGCTTTATGGGGCGAGAGTTATAAAAATAATCTTTATATTGCAAACGTTAATCAAATTAACTCTAAGCAAATTAAATAAAAGACATAATAAGTGAAAATTTCACATTTCACCCCTTGATTTATTAAAAATTTTTATTAGAATAGGTTCAATGGCTCGATAGCTCAGTTGGTAG
>CAIPFW010000034.1 GCA_903864455.1 uncultured Anaplasmataceae bacterium
AAGTTTTTCTATATGACAAATTCAGAACAAAAGTTAATTATCATAGGTTCTGGTTCTGCTGGTTACAGCGCCGGAATATACGCAGCACGAGCAAATCTAAATCCAATGTTGATCACAGGAGATGATACAGGCGGTCAGTTGATGCTTACTACAGATGTTGAAAATTACCCCGGAATCCCTGAAACCACAGGTCCAGAGTTGATGGATAAAATGAAAATGCATGCTGAAAAATTTGACGTAAAAATTATTTACGACCATATAAAAAAAGTTGAAGTTCAAAAACGAAATAACAAAAATCACTTTATTTTATACGGCAGTTCGGCAGAAAAAAAATATGAAGCTCAGTCAATCATTATCGCCACAGGAGCGAGTGCAAAATGGTTGGGCATTCCAAATGAAGAAAAATTTTTAGGGCATGGTGTTTCAGGATGCGCTACATGCGATGGATTTTTCTTTAAAAATAAAGTTGTAGCAGTTGTTGGTGGTGGAAATACAGCGGCTGAAGATGCGTTATTTTTGACAAAATTTGCTTCAAAAGTTTATGTAATTCATAGGCGTGATTCTTTAAGAGCTGAGAAAATACTTCAGGATAGAATGAAAGCAAATTCAAAAATTGAATTTTTATGGAATTATGTTGTCAATGATATTATCGGTGAAGATTTGCCAGCAAAAAAAATCACACATCTGGCTTTAAAATCAACCGATGGCTCAAACACAGAGAAAAAATTGGAGGTTGAAGGTTTATTTGTGGCGATTGGACATAAACCAAATAGCGACATTTTTAACGGCATGATTGATATTGACAAAAATGGATACATTCTCACAAAAGGAAAATCTACGGAGACAAGCCTCGAAGGAGTATTTGCAGCGGGAGATATACAAGATAGTATATACAGACAAGCGATTACATCAGCTGGGACTGGGTGCATGGCTGCGTTAGATGCTGAAAAATATTTGGAGGGACTTGAAGATTCTTCAAAAATTTTGACAAAAAATGATTATTTTTCGGATGTTGCAAATATAGGTAACATCATTCAAAATAGTGAATCAAGTATGCGAAAAAGTATTTTATAATAAAAAAATATGAGCGACGACAATAACCCTCCGGGGATAAAAGAAAATAATGCAATATCAGACGAAAATCCAAGTTTAAAAAGAGAAAAATCTCTTTTTGCCAAGCTCACAAAAAAGTTAAAATTTTATCTATTTTTTAAAAATAAAACGGTTGAAGAATCTGTTGACGAGATGATGGATGGAATTGCAACTCTCAATCACGAAGAAATAAAACAAGAAGAAAAAGAAATGATAAAAGATCTTGTTGATTTTTACGACACCATCGTTGATGAAATAAAAATTCCAAGAAATGAGATTATCGCTATCGAAAAAAATAATTTTGATAAAGTTTTTGAATGCATGAACGATAAAAAAACATCAAGAATTGTAGTGTATCAAAACGATCTCGATAATATTATTGGATTTATAACTGTCAAGGATTTATTCGTTTACTTCAAAGAGCACGGCAAAATCACAGATGCACAATCATTGATTAAAAATATTTTATTTGCACCACCATCGATGAAAGCGTTTGATTTGCTCGCAAGAATGAAAAAAACAAAAATTCACATCGCAGCAATTATCGATGAATATGGTGGAACCGATGGAATCGTTACAATCAATAATATTATTTCTGAAATTGTAGGTGTGATTGACGACAATGAGAATCAAGAAATTTTAATTACACAAATTTCACCAAACGAATATGAGCTGAGTGGTAGAGCTGAGCTTGATGAATTAAAAGATTTATACAAAATTGATTTGTATGATGATGAATACGACGAAATCGAAACAATCAATGGTTTAATTTTGTCAAAAAATGGCGCTATCCCTTTCGCTGAAGAGATTATTCAACTGAATGATAATTTTGAATGCGTAATAAAAGAAGTCACAGATCGAATGGTTTTGAAAGTTTTATTGAAAAAAAAGAATCATTCTTAGAATTGCTTTGTTGATTGGCAAAATCAATCAATAAAATTGATTTTTTTGAATAAAAATATAAAATAGACAAAATATATTTTTATAAAAAAAGATGAATAAAATTATTAATGAAGGTCTCACTTTTGACGATGTATTATTAGTTCCTGCATATTCTGAATGCTTGCCAAATGAAGTTTCAACTGAAAGTAAACTCACTCGAAATATTTCTCTCAAAACTCCCATTATTGCAGCCCCCATGGATACTGTTACTGAAGCAAGAATGGCTATAGCAATGGCGATTGAAGGTGGAATTGGCATTTTGCATAAAAATTTACCTCATGATGAGTTGGTAAAGCAGATTCGTAAAGTTAAGCAATATAACAATTTCATCATTCTCGACCCAATTACTATTCATCCTGAAGCGAAAATTTCTGATGCAATTGCGTTGATGAATGATAATAACCATTCAGGAATTCCTGTTGTGGATGATACAAATAAATTACTCGGAATTTTGACAAATCGAGATCTTCGCTTTATAAAAAATAAAGACCACCTTGTTAAAAGCGTTATGAAATCTCAGAATTTAATCACTGTTGATTTGAATGTGACATATGATGAAGCTCTGAATAAAATGCACGAGTATAGAATTGAAAGACTTTTGGTCGTGAATGATGAATTTCAATGCGTTGGATTAATAACGATGTCGGATATGCAAAGAATCAATAATTTAACGAATTTTACCTCCGATAGCAAAGGTAGACCTATGGTTGGAGTGGCGATTGGAATTAATTATCAAAGCTATATTGCAAAAATCTTAGCTGAGGAGCCGGATGTTGTGGTTCTTGATTCCGCACACGGTCATTCAAAAAATATGATTGAGGCGGCTAGAAATTTTAAAAAATTATATCCAGATGTTCAATTAATTGCAGGGAATATAGCCACTTACGAGGCTTGCGTCGCTTTAATTGAGGCAGGAGTCGATGCTGTAAAAGTTGGTATAGGACCAGGGTCTATTTGTACGACAAGAATTGTAACAGGCGTTGGAGTTCCACAATTAACAGCGGTGATGGAGGTTCGAAGAGCTTTGAATGATTTAAAATCTGACGTAACTTTGATAGCGGATGGTGGAATAAAATATTCTGGCGATGTTTCAAAAGCAATCGCTTCGGGTGCGGATTCCGTGATGATTGGTTCGTTGTTGGCTTCGTGCGAAGAAAGTGCGGGCGATATCGTTTTATATGAAGGTCGAACTTATAAAACTTATCGTGGAATGGGGTCGATTGGTGCTATGAATAAGGGCTCATCGGATAGGTACTTTCAAAATCACATCAATAATACATCAAAATTTGTTCCAGAGGGGGTTGAGGGTATGGTTCCGATGCGTGGAAAAGTGAAAGAAATTATACACAATATTCGTGGTGGGCTATGCTCTGCGATGGGTTACACAGGGAATAATACGATTAAAAAAATGCAACAAAATTCACGAATGGTTCGCATCACAAACGCAGGATTGAAAGAAAGTCATGTTCACAATATCACGATGACTAAAGAATCAACGAATTATTCGTCGAGTGGTGCGTAGAATTTTTTGAAAATGAGTTTTTGTATGAGGAATGATAAATCGCTTAAGAATTGAAAAGATAAAATTTTAAAAAGTTAATGAATATCTTGACTATTTTTTTATTTTTTATTTTGAGAAAAAGTGCATACCAGAAAAATTTAAAATTCCGTATTTTCGTCGATTTTCGGACGATAAAAACTTCAAACTCGCTTCGATTTCCTTCTATAAAGCGATTTAAACGCGATTTATTTTCGCATGGTTGCTGAATTTTAAATATAAAACAAACGCAATGGGTTTAGTATGTTTTTCTTCTTTTATCAAATCTCATCATAGCTGAGCTCTTGCAAAAAGCACGAATCCCATCGATTCTCTGAAGGCTCTTCTCATCTTTAGGT
>CAIPFW010000035.1 GCA_903864455.1 uncultured Anaplasmataceae bacterium
GATAATGATAATGATAATGATATTAGTTTCAGTCCCGACCTTAATTCTACTATCCTTAATAACAATAATTCTCTTAGTAATCAAGAGAATAATAATAATAATAATGATTCTTTCGATAGTTCTTTCAATGAGTTTTATGATCCTGCTATTAGTTTCAGTCCCGACCTTAATTCTACTAGCCTTAATAACGATAATTCTCGTAGTAATCAGGAAAATACAGTGAGGATTGACTCTAAAATACAAAGGGCGCCCAAAGCAGAGGTTAGTAAATCGATAAGTACTATAGGCTCAGGATTAAAAGAATTTGGCATCGCCCTTGGAAGAAAAGTCACAAATCCATTTCGTGCCGCATATCAAGGTTACAGCGAAGCTGTTGGTAAAACAGGGCTTGTTGATGGGTTACCAGGCGCTGATACAAAGTTTAGCACAGGCGCAAAAGTGGCATCAGGTGTTGCGATGGCTCCATTAGCTGCGGGGGCCGCAGTTGTTGCCGCTCCATTCGCTGCAGTTGGTGGTTTGGGATATGGTATATACAAAGGTGGTCAATATGCTTTTGAGGCAGTAAAAGAATCTGAAGCGGTATCTAAAATATACTCAGGTATAGATAGCATAAAAGATGAAATAAATGCCTCAAAAGAGAATAGACAAAATAAGCGCGATATTTATGCTTCTCAAAAACAATTTGAGAAAGTTGAGAAATACGCCGACAAAGTTAATAAATTGGAGGGGATGATAAAATCAAAAGACAGAGTGATAGACAAATATCTTGATAAAAAATTAGATTTTGAATCAATTAAAAATCCGAATAGTAAAAAAGATACGATAAATAGGATCCATGGGCTAATAAATAAAGTTGAAGAAAGAACAAATGCAAAAAAAGAATTAATTGATCTTAAATTAAATAAATTAAAAGTAGAAGGGTTAGTAGGCGATATTGATCGATTAAATAAAAAAATAGAAAAATTGCACAATAAGCCTCAAGATAAAAGATCGAGCCAAGAAGAAACATATTTGAATGAATTAATTGCTAAGAAAGAAGCAAAAAATTCTGAAGTAAGAACTGTTACTGGTAAAGACTACTCGCAAAAATCTAAAAAAGAAATATTAGCAGACATGCAAAAAAACATTGACAGCAAAAAAGTCGAAATAAAAAACATGAAAAACGATATTAAGGTTGCAAAAACCGAACTGAAGGATGCTATTTCAGCGGACAAAAAGGAGAAAGGGGAATCGTTTGCAAACTCAAAAGGATATTCCATGGCAACTAAAATAAAAGACAATTTGAAAGAGATCGAAAAGATGGAGATAAAGAAACATGAGAAACTTCAAAAAGGTGTAAAGCACTATCAAAAAGCTGAGAAAACTCTAGGTGTTGAGGGGCAGGGAATGGAGAATGTAAAAAAAGTGATGAATGAAAAAGTTGAAGCAACGCAGAATTATCATAAAGAGCATAATAAAGGAGCCTTGAATAAAGTGAAAAACGTTGTTGGTCTAGTTTCAGGCGCTAGAGCTGTAACTCACATAGTACAGGATGGATTAGGCGCTGCTTTGAAAGATTTGAGTAGGTCTTCTGGAATAAAAAGCAATATATCTAAATTTGCAAGTGATGTAGTGCAAGATGGATTTGGTACCGCTGCGAAAAATTCAGTGAGTCCTGATAAAGGTCAAAATGGTAGACAAGAAGCAAATACAAAAGTTCAAAACATCGAATCTAAAAAAGGTGTGGATAAGATACTTGAGCAAGCTAAAAAAGTTGGACAATCAAGTTTGAACAGCGTGTCACCAAATAATTCTTCACAAACAAGAGGTGCACCAACTTTCACACCAAATACTACGGGAGCTAATAATGAGAAAGTCACTAGATTCTAAAATCACCATCTCATAATTGATTTTTTAACTAAAAAATGATATTTTATAAGAAAAATCTATATAAAGATGACATTAACATTTTCTCAAATCGTTCAAAAACTTACAGAGTTTTGGTGTAATTATGGATGTTCTTTTTTGCAAGGTGCAGTAACTGAAGTAGGTGCTGGGACTTTGAGCCCATCGACTCTACTGAATTGCATAGCAAATGATACTTATAAAGTTTGTTACGTTCAGCCATCTCAACGCCCTGCAGATGGTCGTTATGGTCAAAATCCGAATCGACTCTATACTCATCATCAATTTCAAGTGATTTTTAAAGATGATAGTTTGAATCTCAGTGTGCAAGATTTATATTTGCAAAGTTTGGAACACATAGGTGTGAATTTTAAAAAAAATGACATTCGTTTCATTAAAGATAATTGGAAAAACCCTTCAGTTGGAGCCTCTGGTTTGGGATGGGAAGTCTGGTATAACGGAATGGAAGTCACTCAATTCACTTTTATGCAGCAGCTTGGTGGAATTGACTGCAAGATTATTCCAATCGAGGTGACTTATGGTCTCGAAAGGCTTATCATGTCTATACAGAATCTTGATGATGTGATGCAAATTCAATACTCCGATGATAAAAAATATGGAGAGTTGTTTCAAAAAAATGAATATGATTTTTCATCATACGCATTTGAGAATTCAAATATTGAAATTTTAAAAAGACATTTAGACGATTATATTTGCGAGGCGGAAAGGTTTTTGACTTTAAAAAATGCAAGAGTTGCATACGATTTTACCATCAAAGCGAGCCATATAGTCAATTTACTTGATGCAAGAAAATCAATTGCAATTAACGATAGAACGAAATTTTTGATAAAAATGAAAAATCTCGTTCAAAAAGCATGCAATTTAATTCAACAAGAAAGCATTCTGAACGAATAACCTCAATGATAAAAAAAACTCCAAAAATATTATTTATTATCATTTTTTCATTTATATTGCTTTGGAGTTTGGCAAATATAACAGGATATTTCATTATTAATGAATTTGTAAAAACTGATTACTTTGAAAACTTAGTTGTTGAAAAATTACAACTCAAAAATGATATCAATTATCATATCAGGGCAAATATAGGAATTCATTGGAATCCGCTTTCTTTTGGTTTAGCGATAAAGGATTTTTCCTTTAAAAATATTCGGCAAACAAATGATGAACTCGTAGATTGCAATATTCAACGTTCGGATATTAAATTTTCTATTCTTCAATTATTTTTTGGCAATATCAAACCTCAAGAGATTTTTATAAAAAATGGAAATTGCATCATTAATGATAGAATTTTTCAAAAAAACACTTCCCAAGAAAATAAAGTAAAAAGAATCGATGAGATGTTTAATGGAATCAAAACTTTGAGTGTGAGGGATTCAACTTTTGAATTTAACAAGAAAAAATATTTTGCTGATTTGATTGTGATACACAAAAATAGAAAAAAAATTACTTTCGATGTTGCTTCTCATAATGAATATATTCAGGAATTAAAATGCAATGGCGAGGGCATCGTTCATTATGATGAATGGAATCGAATAAATCTTGATTTTGACAATTTAGATTTAAAACTGAATGAAAAATCATTCAAACTTTTTCCAAAAATTCAAAATATAGAAATCAAAAGCCAAGGAAATATTGAAGTATTGATAGACGATTTTTTAAAATTAGAAAAAATTAATTTTAATCTTGATGGAATCAATGGAGATTTTCTTATGAAGAATGGTCAGAAAAAACAACAAATTCTCAATGGTGAAATTGCTGGAAATTATACCGACTCTCTGAAAGTTGAAAAAATCAAATTCAATCTTGATAAGGCTGAAGTTTCAGGCAAAGGAGAATTTATGATATCCGAGAGATTGTTCAAAGGCGTGATAAATTTTAAAAATGCACTTTTGAATAAAATTACAAATTTTTGGCCGAGTAATGTTGCTCCAAATACTCAAAAATTTTATAATTCATCGATAAAAAATGGCGAAGCAAGTGGGAATGTTGATTTGAAATTACAGTTCTCGAACTCAATGGAATTTTTAGAAAAAAAAAGTCGAATAAATTTAAATAGCGAAATAAAAAATGCGTCTATGCTTTGTTGTGAAAAAAAATTTCCTGAGATTAAAGATATCAATGGAAAAATAAAGCTCACTTTAGACGGTCTCAGCGGTGAAATAAAGCAAGCAAAAATTGACAATAATATCGATATATCCGAAACAAAAATAAATTTAAATTTCAATCAACAAAAACTTTTAATAGATGGAAAAGCACAAGCAAAAGTGAAAAGTTTTATTGATTTATACGAAAAGGATTATAAAATTGAAATTTTTGATGATGATATTTTAAAAAATATTACGGGAGATGTATACGCTGATGCGAAGCTGTCCGTTGATTTAAAAAATAATAATAAAGTTGAGACTGATATCGAAGTTCATTCAAAGAATATTTCATCACTTCTTGAAAAGAATAACTTGAAAATAGACCAAGGAACGATTTTTATGAAAATTAAAAATGACAATATAAAAATAGATTTTAAATCAAATTCAAATGGTCGAATTGTGAATTTAATTGGAGATATCAATTCAGAGAGAGGTTTTTATCAAATGAAATTTGACGAGGAATATAGTGCATTAAAAAAAACTTTTGATCCAATTATCGGTCACCTTATAACGATAGACAAAAGAGTTTCTGGTGAAATGGAATTCAAAAAAATCAAAGAAGACTTATTTATGAAGTTTGATTTCAATTTGGATAACGCAGAATTAAAAGCAAAATATTTAAAATTGGATAAAAAAATTGGCGAAAAGGCAAAAGTGAATTTCATTTTAAACAAGCATCAAAATCATTTACACCTTCAGCATTTGACATTTGAATCTGATGGAGAGCCGAAGCATAAAATAAAAATTGATGATTTACAATATTTAAATAATGATATAAAGGTCAATAAAATCTCAATTAATGAAAGAAATTTGATAAATAAAATTGAATTTAAGGAAACGCCAAAAGAACGAATAGTAAGGGTCGTTGGTGAGAATGTTTTTTATAATGATTTTAATTGGATGGGTTTTACAAGCGAAGACACAAATGTAAAAAGTAAAAAAATTTCAATCTCAGGCGAATCGGAAAAATTATCTTTTCATGATAATTCTTTTTTTTCAAAGGTTGTGTTTGAAGTTTCTTGTGATAATGGCGATTGTCAGAAAATTGTTTTAAACAATTGCGAATCAACAGAAAAAACAAAAATAAACGCATCTTTGATTGATGGAAGAATCATTGTTGCAACCAATAATGGTGGTAAATTGCTTCAAGGCCTTGATATTACAAACTCTGTGAATGGAGGTGGATTTTATCTTGAAGGATATTTAAATAAATACAAAAACGGAGCAACAATGATGGAAAATTCCCTTGTGATGAAGGATTTTCATATCAAAAATGCTCCAATTGTCGCAAGAATTTTGTCACTAGCTTCTCTGGGTGGCTTATTGTCAATTTTTAGTAACAAAGGTGTTCACTTCAGCCAATTAAATGCGAATTTTGTTTTTGCTGATGACAAAGCTATTTTTGCAAAGTCAGTAGTAGAGGGTCAAGCAATGGCGATTGAGTTCAGCGGGGACATAGATTTAGCGAAAAATACATTGGATTTAGATGGGTCTCTCATGCCATTTAATTTTATTAATATGGTATTAAGAATTCTTCCAGGAATTGGCAAAATTCTTGTTGGGTCGAAAGGAGAAGGATTGTTGATGATGGATTTCACTCTCGATGGTTCGTTGAAAAATCCTGCAATTCATGTAAATCCAATGACTTTTTTCACTCCTTATACTATTCGAAAAATTATGAAAAAAGGTAGTTGAGGTCTGAGAGATTTTTCTTTAAACATTCTCCTCCTTATGATTAAAGAACTTAGCAAAAGGCGATCTCTTTGTAGAGTCGTTATAAGTTTTTCCTGAGATAAGTTTTGCATTGAAAAAATATTGCATACACGCCAATTCTATACATTCTAAACAGTGGACATCTGTTAAAATAGCCTGAAGAGTTTTTTTCTCTTCTTCAATCTTCTCTCTAATAGCATTTTTGTATATATGTTCTTGAAGATCTAGAAAGGAAATACATTTTTCATATGTTAGTTCGTCGATTCCATTTTTTATAAAAATAACAAACAATACATTCGCCATTGGGATTTTCAAGCACCGCTCTTTTAAGCTTATAGTTTTGAAATTAAATTTACTTCTATCAGCTAAGTGTTTAGTGAAAGTTACTTCCTCGTCATCCACTTTGCTTATTTTTTCAAATAATTGTATATATTTATACAATTTATTGTTTATCAAATCATCATTTTTTTGATTCATACTCATATTTCCATATGCAAAACTAGTCTTTATGCTACTACATTTATTGTAATAGCAATTATTTTTATACCATTGCCAAGAAAATTCTCCAGATTTAATTGCTAAAATTATATGATAAAGTAATGCCGTATGTGGTAATGAATATAGTTCATATTTGTCGTCTTTGTCGCTCAGTATACTTAACACCCCTTCTGATAGATTTTTTTTAAATTCATTTAGGGAGCCACTTTTTACTAACATTAATGTCTCATTTACAATGATTGAAGTATTCAATCTTTTCGCCATGTCAAGAATAATTTTTTCGAATATTTCCTTTGAGCACTTTTCTGTTTTTTCTATAAACATAACCCTTATGGATACGTAACTGTTTTTGAGGTTTTCAAAAGCTTCTGGTATTTTTTCTAGTTTTTCTTTTACTGCGTTAATTATCATCTCCGTATTAGATCCATTAACTATTCCATTGTATTGATTTGATTCAAATTTTATTGTTACTAAATTCTTATCATCTACCTCTAACTCTTTAGTTGTGATAATTGTTATACCAGAATTTCCTGTAAAAAAATTCAGATTGCTTTCTTCTGCTGTTCGCCCTACTTCTTTATATATTTTTTTGCTTTTGATATCTTTTTTGATCTTTTCTTCGTTGTTTCGGATATTAACTCCTCGTGAAATTTGCTTTGTTGGGAGATCTGCAAGCGAAACAACGAAAGAATAGTTTTTTACCTTGATATTTTCGTCGGAACATTGAGTAATAGATACAGTGCCACTCGCTTGTATAGTAACTTCTGTTAAGGGTAAATCTATAGGTAAAGGTAAATTTTTATTCATTTTTGATATTAAAAAAAGTATATTTTGCAATGCAAGTATCTTGCACTAGTTGAAATAGTAATCAAAAAAACTATGTTGTCAATAGTTGAAATATATACTAGTGTATTTTTTTAACATCTGCTATAGAAAAATGCGAATATTAGAGTGCAAAGCTTACAATATTTTTGCTAAAAAAAGAAAAAACAATGTGGGGTGATTTCTAAAAAAAAGCATAGGATTGCGATTTTCCTACAATTCCTTGCGCTAACCGAAAGTAGACGTCAGTCAACCCAATCCTTACCGAAGGTGACCCTCGGGGTCAAAGGGGTTTGAATTGTTTAACGAAAAATCACAGATTTTCCTACAATTCCTTGCGAACCCCCTCAAAGAGGTTTGAATTGTTTAACGAAAAATCACAGATTTTCCTACAATTCCTTGCGAACCCCCTCAAAGGGGTTTGAATTGTTTAACGAAAAATCACAGATTTTCCTACAATTCCTTGC
>CAIPFW010000036.1 GCA_903864455.1 uncultured Anaplasmataceae bacterium
CATTAAAAAATTTTTATTTTTCTCAATAACTTCAAGAACGATTTCCTCCAAGATTTTATATACCATTTCATTGGGCAATATTGGTAATTTTTTCTCTACACCGCCCTCCTTAAAAATTCCATTTTTGATTCCAAAATATCCATTCTTCAAGTTAATATACAAATCTTGTCGAATCTCTACTGAAAGCAATTTGATTAAAGAGTATGCATCTGGATCAATCTTTGACAGAATCTCATTCAAATTATTATCTGCGATATATTGTGATTGATTTATTTCATTGTTCATAAATCACCTCATTAAAAAAATTAAAAATTAAAAATTATTAATAATGAAGATTATAACTTCTTTAAAAAAAAAGTCAACTATTTAATGATCGTTAGATTTGTTATTAAAGAATATGCTTTGAAGAGAGAATATAAATAAATACAATGTTCTTTAAAAGTAAAAATTCGTATGCGCGAAATCAATTTCCAAGAAAATCTTTCGCAAAGTCCAACAAATCTCGTTTTATGTTGGAAAGTGACGAGAAGAGATGATAAAAGTTTTTATTTTACTGAAGCGACGCAAGATATAATGATAGAGAATATAATTTATACTTCATCAACTGGCTTAAGGTCAAGTGCAATCGAAGAAAATTGCAATATTTCTGTTGATAATTTTGATGTTGAAGGTATTTTAGAGAGCGATTATATCACGCAACGAGATATTTTGAGCGGATTATACGACAAGGCGTCGATAGAAGTTTTTTTGGTGGATGTGAATTATTCTTTACATACAAATCAAAATCAAAAAAATATAATTTTTTTAAAGCGTGGTTATATCGGGGCGATAAAACTCATCGGTGAAAATAAATTCATCGCAGAGGTGAATGGCTTTTTGCAAATTGCAGAACAACATATCACGAAGCGATACTCTTTGAATTGCAGGGCGAATTTTTGCGATAAAAAATGTGGCTTGAACATTTGGGATTTTAGCTCTTCAGGACGTATAACAAAAATTATCGATAGAAAAACTTTTCAAGATTCCGATAATAATAAAAAAGATGGATATTTTGATTACGGAATACTCATTCTGCTTGATGAAAATCAAAATCTCATTCAGCAAAATATCAAATTTTATATCAATAAAACTTTTGAACTTGCGACTCCATCAAAAATTGACCTAGAGGTTGGGACGTATTACACAGCAGTTGCTGGATGTGATAAGTCGGCCAAGATGTGTATCGAAAGATTTAAAAATATAGTAAATTTTCGTGGTGAGCCTTATATTCCGGGAATGGAGAAAGTATATAAAAAGAATTAATTTTCCTCATTCGGGGAAAGAAAAAAGACTATTTTCTCAATATAATCCAAACGATTCACTATTCGGTGCAAATGGTTTGTCTATACTATCCACCAATTGAAACAATTCACTATTTGTCTTTTTAATTTTTTCATCAATCATCTCTCTCTTTCTCTCTTTTTCATCAATTTCAACAATTTTCTTTCCCATTTCAAATTCCAATTCTTCAAATGTCGAAAGTTCATTTTCTGGTTTTACTTTCTTCTCTTCAATATATCGATGAGCGTCAGCAATTTGCTTTGAACCGCATATCAAAGGCAATCTTTCTGGGTTATAATCTTTGTCGACAAGGTTTGAATTGATGTATGGCACAAATTCAATCAAATCCTCTCGATCTACTTTTTTTTTCAAAGTCATCAAAGTATTCGTCTCTTGCTCAGCAATTTCTGCGACTGAAATTCCTTCGTTCATCATCACTTCTCTGGCACAATTCGTCGACATTTCAAAATAGTCAAGAAATCCAATGAGCAATTTCTCAGACAATTCGCCGTTCTCATTTCTACAAGCCAATAGCAATTTGAAAGCTTCAATCATAGCCACTTTCTGCACTTCGGTCTTATGTCGAAATGCAATTTTTGACTTCTCATTATATAGGGCAATATGTTGAATTGCTGAGTCATATAATTCTTCCAATTGCTGAAGATTCTTCTTCGTATTGACAAGATTTTTCTTATGCAATGCTTCGCATCCATATACTGCATTCGTCAATTTTTCAATCTCAGTTTTCCGATTCTTGACAATTGATTCAATTTGTAAATTAATCGCATTTTTTCTATAATCTTTTTCTTCCTTTGACGAAATCACATCAAGAAAATCAATAGCATCTAGAAATTTCTGTCCTTTGGTGATTTTCTCTCTTTTCAATTCTTCGTTCAAATCGTTCTGCTTCACATAGCATTGTCTTTCAAGCATTTTTTTCTTAAAAAGATTATCAGACATTATTCTCCTCGACTTCGTCACATCGTCGAGTGCTTCGATAGTTTTTTCAATCTCAACGTAAGCCTGATCTAACAAAGCTTCTAATTCTTTCTTCTTAAATTCTTCATCAATCTTATGAGCCTTGCTTTTGTTTACCGCAACAACTATTCCAATCGTCGTTCCTCCAATCACAACCGCCGTCGCTCCCGCAATAATTCCAACTACTATTAATGGTGTTATAGGCATTTTCTTCTTTCCTCTATTTCTATCAATAATTAATGTTTCAGTGCTAAGGTAGAATAAAACAATTAAAAAAGCAATGGACAAAAATACAGAAAGAATTGCGATGTAAAATAATTTTTTCATAAATGAAAAGAAATATTCTTCATTGTAATTTTTTACTCAAAAAAAACAATAAGTACTTTTTAAGTTGCATTTAATCATCATTTATCCACTTTTCCTTATGCCATTTTACAGCAGGTGGCATAGAAACCAAAATCGCCTCTGGATTTCCGTTTGTCAAAAAGCCAAATCTCGTCCCTCTATCATATAATAAATTAAATTCAACATACCGCCCTCTTTTGATGAGTAAAGCCTCTCTATCCGTCTCAGTAAAATTCTCATACAGATGCTTTCGAACAATTTTCGGATAAATTTCCAACAGAGCCAATCCAACTTCTTTAGTCAACTCAAAATCTTCATTCCAATCTCCAGAATTCAAATAATCATAAAAAATCCCACCAATACCCCTTGGCTCTTTGCGATGAGGGAGGTAAAAATACTCATCGCAATTCTTTTTAAATTCTGGATAATATTTTGAATTAAATTTATCGCAGGCGTTTTGAAAGGCTTGATGAAAGTTTTTTGTGTCCTCCTCGTCCTCATATAACGGTGTTAAATCAGCTCCACCTCCAAACCATTCGCTTTGAGTGCAAATAAATCTCGTATTAAAATGAACGGCAGGAATTTTCGGTGAGCACATGTGCGCCACTAATGAAATTCCACTCGCCCAGAACGACCCGTTACCCGAATCCTTCATCTCAGCTGCGAATTTTGGCTCGAATTTTCCATAAACCGTTGAAATATTAACTCCAACCGACTCAAAAACATTGCCATACATCAAACCAATTTCACCGCCACCCTCATCGCCATCACCACGCTTCCATTCCTTTATATGAAATTTTGATTCTTTTGAAATACCCATTTTTTCCTGATATTCCTTTTCTATCAATTCAAATTCGTGAAAAATTTTATTCCGTAAATTCCGAAACCAAGTTTTTGCAAATTCTTTTTTATTTATATTCATGAATATTAATATATATCGAATAATCTATATTGTATATGAATACTTCTTAAAAAAATTAATTTTTCTTTGATGAGTTTAATCTACGAGTCGTATTATAAACTCATAAAGCGAGGATTTTGATAGTCTTGATTTTTATCTTGTTCAAAAAATTAAAAAACTGAATTTTAAGGACTTAATGAATTTGTTCTGGGTGAATTAATATTTTGTGCCGTATAATTCAAACTATTCATTTCTACCTTTTCTTTAATTTCATCAATACAGTCTACAGTGCCGTAAATAGTACACATAATATACTTTCTGTCTTCTTTTGTGAGCTTTAAAATATCATTTGGCGTTTGCTCAGCATCATTTTTAATATTAATATCAGCGCCTGCTTTCAATAATTTTTCTATATAATATATTTCACCTCGAGCGCATGCAAGGTGGAGAGCGGTATTGCCCTTACTACCCTTTATATTTATCCCATTTGCAATATCTTTATTCTTTAGAATTGCCTCAAAAAGAGGCCTTTGATCTGAGTGATTATCATCATGTTCGTCTCTGCCAGTACTTATTTTTCTTCCTTTTGCGATTACAAATAAAAGTGCATTCTTTCTATCTTTATCAAGCATAAAAGGATTCGCATCTGGAAAAGTTTCCAATAGTTTTTTTGGCCTATCGCTCATCCCTTCTCCAATATACTCCATTAACATAGTTTGCGGCTGGCCGTAACAGCGGCATGGTCCGACGCTTTCGGTATTGATTGTAAATCCATTCGCAATGCTTTTTTCTTTCTCCAGGATATATCGTATAACACTTTCTTTTAATAAACCCATTGCGTTTGTTTTATATTTAAAATTCAGCAACCATGCGAAAATAAATCGC
>CAIPFW010000037.1 GCA_903864455.1 uncultured Anaplasmataceae bacterium
GATATTTTGAAAAAAATTTTGATGTATATGAAATCCAATCTTCGCTAAAGATTTATATAAATATTGATCGTTTGATTTTTTCATTTTGATTATGATTTGCTTTCCGTTATTTTTATATAAAAAAAGTGATGTCACTTCATCCAAAAATAAATTTTTATTATTTATACATTCGTAGCATTGATTTTGTAATTGTAAAGTATTGATGTTTAATGGAGCAAAGCAAGTTGTACAACCATTCGAGATAAAATTTATATTTATATAGCAATGGGAGCAAAAAATAGAGTGAAGAGAAATTGTATTACCGCATAATAAACAATTTTTGCTTTGTGAGTGCAGTAAAATCTTTTTAAAATTTAGATTTTGCTCCAAGAATTATAACCCATCCATCATTACTTTCACGTTGTTGCTCTTCTGGAATTGCATCGTTATCTTTTATAGTAAATTTATTAATTTCTAAATAAGGTGTCAAAGCATCTCCATATAATTTATAATCCATAGCTAACGACATGTTATCTAAGGTTGCTTGACCAGTGACTATATTTCCATTTTCTGTTGTATAATCTTGACCTTTGTAGTCTTGAGAGTATTTGCTATGAAAGTAACTGAGACTCACTTTTGTTTTTTCGTTTATATCATACCCTGCTGCCAAATCATAATAATAACTATCTTGAGATTTTCCAAATATTTGAGAATCACCTTCTATGAGGGATAATTTGGCATCATGACCTGAATCACCAAGGAAACCAAAACTTCCAGCTAAAGAAAGAGTTGAGTATTTTATCGCTCCACCAAAATGAATCGCTTGCAACCCAGTGATTTTTCTTTCTTTTTCTATTGGGTCTTGAGATGTATTTGCAGCAGGAGAGCCAATTTCTCCAAGAGTTGATAGTTTGACGTTGAGATCGTCATTAATATCTTTGCTATAGAATAACGCTCCCGTGAATATATCCTTGTAATTAAATAAAGGATTTTTAACCTCGTTATAATAAGTTCTTGGAGTATAAGAGATTCCCAAAACTAACGGGTTTGAGCTTGGAGTGTAATAAGCGATAGTCGAAGAATCGGTATCTGCGCCGTAAGTTAAGGCTGTATCGTATCCAGTTAACACACCATTTGTGATGTGATCATTCGGAATATTATTTTCATTCAGCAATAAGTTGAGATTTGAATCCCAAGCTCCATCGCTTCCAGCTTTTACCCAATAAGTATTTACAAACATATCATCTTGTATTTTTCTATAATTTGAGAGTTGCATTTTACCAAGATTTTTATTTTCAATCTCGAATACATTTCGAATTCTGAGTTTATCGCTAAATTTTTTTTTAATTTGCGATGAAATAGAATATGAAATATAATCGTTGATATCATTTTTATGAACGATATTTAAAATACCTTCATTTTGCATCATATTCTGAATATCATCAGATTCGTAGATTTGTTTTTCATTTGTATTTGATAGAAAAAAGTGAAAACTCCCACCGATTGAAAGTTGCCCACCTTCTTTGTTTTCTGTTGTTTTTTTATTTGCTAAAATTTCGTTTAAGATTGTGCTATCACTATTGCTTTCCAATTTGTCATTTGATGTATTTTCATTTTTCACCTTATTCAAACTAATCGTGTATTCAGCAAAAGAATTTTTACATAAAATTAACGACAAAATAAGTGAGTAAAAGAGTTTTTTCATTTTGATTTTTTGAGTTAAATTGTATTAAATAAATTATATATCAATTTTGAATTGATACAAGACCCAAAAAGAAAAAAATTTTATTTTTTTATGAAAAATATTTGATATAATAAATTCATGTTGGTAGCAAATGGCAAAGCTGAAGTTTTTGACGGCGATCTCGATGATTACAAAGATTGGCTCAATGCACAAAAATTAGCGGATAAACA
>CAIPFW010000038.1 GCA_903864455.1 uncultured Anaplasmataceae bacterium
AAGTTTTTAATCATTGAGTTTCATAATTGCATAAAAACTCAAAAAATTTGCAAAATTTATTCACATCGTGTAAAATCAACTTATAATAAAAAAATAAAATATGTTTAACAAAACTGCAGATTCGGTTATAGAAAACGATAGTTTAACTTTAAATATAAAATTTCAAGATGAAATTCTTCAAGAAAAACAAGCTCTTCAAAAAGAAGTCAAATTAAACAAACAATATGAAAAAGGCAAATTAACAGCTCAAGATAGAATAAATCTACTGATAGACACGAATCAAAAATTCTTAGAAATTGGAGCTCTTGTAAAACACAACTGTCATAATTTCGACATGCAAAAAAGATTATCTTTGGGGGATGGTGTGATTACAGGGTGCGGGAAGATAAATTCGCAAAATGTATTCATCGCATCTCAAGATTTCTTAGTAAATGGGGGGTCCTTAGGTTACGCTCATGCAGAAAAAATATGCAAATTACTCGATTTGGCATACGATAATTTATCTCCGATTGTTTTTATCAATGATTCTGGCGGAGCGAGAATTCAAGAAGGAGTTGAGGCGTTAGCTGGGTATGGCAAAATCTTTCACAATAACGTGAAATCATCAGGGGTAATACCACAAATCGCAATGATTATGGGGCCATGTGCAGGTGGGGCGGTATATTCGCCAGCATTGACTGATTTTATTTTTATGGTGAAAAATACATCTTACATGTATTTAACTGGTCCAAACGTTGTAAAAAAAGTGACATATGAAGATGTTGATCATGAGACTTTAGGTGGCTCATCTGTTCATGGCGGAAAAAGCGGTGTTGCTGATTTTGTCTGTGAAAATGATGCGGATGCAATTTTAAAATTAAAATTATTATTAAGTTATTTGCCAAATAATTGTTATGAAACGCCGAAAAGAGCGGAAAATTTTAGAAACAAAAAAACAAACGATGATTATCTTCGTAATTTTTTGCCAGAAAATCCAAATCAATCATATGACATTAAAAATTTAATCGATGAAATTGTCGATGAAAACTCGTTTCTAGAAGTAAAAAAAGATTTTGCACAAAATATAGTCATTGGCTTTGCAAGATTGAATGGATATAGCGTTGGAATTATTGCAAATCAACCATTGTTTTTGGCTGGTTGTTTAGATATAGATGCATCGTGCAAAGCTGGAAAATTTATTCGTTTTTGCGATTCATTCAACATTCCAATCATCAGCTTGATAGATGTTCCTGGTTTTTTACCAGGAACGAATCAAGAATACAATGGAGTGATTATTCATGGTGCGAAATTGCTTTATGCATACAGTGAAGCTACAGTTCCAAAAATCAGCGTTGTGATTCGAAAGGCATATGGGGGTTCTTATATCGTGATGAATTCAAAGCATTTGGATGCCGATTTTAATTTCGCTTGGCCTAAAAGTGAGTTAGCGGTAATGGGAGCTGATGCTGCAGCTGAGGTTCTGTTGAAGGGAAAGACGAATGATATAGAAAAATATGACAAGTTCATGAACGAATATAGAAATTTAATGAGTCCAGAATTATCAGCATCTCGTGGATTTATCGATGACGTGATTCAACCTTCAGAAACTCGTGATATTTTAATTCGAAGTTTAGAAATTGCGATGAATAAATATAATGGAAAAAAATTATGCTTTAAGCATAAGAACGTTCCTTTGTGAAAAAAGAAGCGATTCAATGATTTGCGTTGTTACAAAAATGCAACAGGCTTCATTTTTTTAAAATCAAATTAATCAGTTTTGTAACTTCATTCATATATAATATAATGCAAGTATATTGAATGATTTGTCAGATGTTTAAAAAATACGCATAATGAAAATACATAAAATCTTTTTTTTCTTTTCACTCATCATCATTTATCATCAAAGCTTTTGTAAAGAAGATATAGATATGAATGATGAAAAAAATAAATTAATGAATGAAATGCATAAAAAAGACGATATTAAAAAAAAAGATCTCAGCATTGCGATGAGGATAAAAAATTTTTTTGTGCAAAATGGTAGTAATTCAGGAAAATCAAATGCATTTTCAAAAGAAGAAATAAAAAAAATTCTACTTCTTGGCTCAAGAAGTAACAAAATGATTGATTTCCAAAAATTAATTGGAGATAAAATGCAGAATATGGATTTATCTCATCTCACATTAAAAAATATAAACTTTGAAAACATCGACCTCACTGGTTCTGATTTCACAAAATCCATATTGATAAATATTTCATTTAAAAATTCCAATTTGAGCAATGTGAACTTTTATGAAAGTTTCATTTCGAATGTTCGAATTGAGAATAGTCAGCTCACAACGGTTGATTTTAAAAAAACTGCGATTGAGAATACGCAAATTATCAACAATACAATTCTTCAAACGAACTTCTCTCAAGCGACGATGTATAATGTGATTATGGGGGGCAATGAATTGAAAAATTCAAATTTTTCTTATAGCGAGGTTATGGATAGCGTTATTCAGAATAATCAATTTGAATTTAACAATATGCAAAACGCTTCATTTATAAGCACAAAAATCACGAATAATACTTTAAATGGAAATGATAATAGTAATAATACTTTTGTTGATAGCTTTGCTTTAAACAATGTTTTTAATAAAGTGAATTTACTCTCAGGCTTGGTAAAAAATTCTGATTTTAACTCTAATGAAATAAAAAATTCATATCTTGAAAATTTTAAAATATATAATAGCGCATTTTATAAAAATAATATTTC
>CAIPFW010000039.1 GCA_903864455.1 uncultured Anaplasmataceae bacterium
GTGAATCTCAAGAATTCCTTTTAGATAAAAGTAATTCTTGAGAAACAAATATGATGGTTTAATGGGATTTTTTATTTAAGGGGAAATATGATGGGTTTAGAATCTTTTATAATGGTTGATCACTCTATGATGCGAGATTGCGTTGTTTGTATATTTCTTTAAAAGCATAACATTGAAAAATATTTTTTAGAATTTATTATGATTGATATAAAAAATAGCAGAGATAAGAATCGAACTTATGACCTTCAGGTTATGAGCCTGACGAGCTACCACTGCTCTACTCCGCCATGAACTTAGAATAACAAATATTACATTATAATAATTAACTCGTCAAGTGTTTTTTTATATAAAACTTGTTTTTTTATCATAAAAATGATATAAATCTTTTTAATTCGAAAGGCTTTACAATGATTGGTGAAATTTGTGGGAAAATCAGCAAAATTTATAATGATAATATAATAATAAATGTCAATGGAATTGGATATATTATTTTTTTATCGTCAAAAATAATTGAGCAAATGGATATCGGAGATGAAATTTCGATTTTAGTTGAAACTCGATTTAAAGTTGACAAGATTTGTCTTTTTGGATTTATAAACGAATTTCAACATCAATGCTTTCAACATATTTCAAATATTTCTGGTGTGAGCGATAAAATCGCTACTGAAATATCTGGAATATTCTCACCTTCTGATTTTTTGTCGATTATAGATGGAAAAAGCAAAAAAAATACGATTAAAATTAATGGCGTTGGTCCAAAAACTTGGGAAAAGATTTCATTTTCTCTTGAGAGAAATAAAAATTTTTATAATGATTGTGTTCAATATCAATCAAATAGTGATAATTATAGCGACAAGAATGTTAATTTTGATAATCATGAGTTGTATCATGATGGGATTCAGGGCTTAATTTCAATTGGAATAAACAAAAATCTTGCAAAAAGTCTTATTAAAAAATCTTTGAACGACATGAGAAATAATTCTCTTGAGATAGATTTGCAAAGTTTAATTAAAGAGAGTTTGAAGAATTATCAGGGAAATTTTGTATCTTCATCAAATTAAAAAACAATTCACCCCTCTTTAAAGTTATAAAAGCGAATATTTTTTTATTGGAGAGGGAAGATGCAATGTGTTTTTTATTTTTTATTGACAGAAATTAATTGAACATTTATATCAAGATAATTGTTATTTTTTTTATTAAAAATGGATAAATTATCACCGGAGCAACAATTAGTAGTAACTCAACTTCTTGAAAGCAACAAATTGTTGACGGAACAAGGGTGGTGATTGCTTTTTTCTGCTTGCTTTCTCGAATTTTTGTTGTAAAATTATCCTCATATTAGAGAGCTCCAACTCTAATGCAAAGACAAAACGATATTATAAAAAGTCTCATAAATGGAGATATACACCATTCAAAATTTTGATGGAAGGTAATCGAAGTTACACTTGACAACACAATTTCGGTAGAAGAGTCGGCATAGCACTTGTCTTGCTTGCTGGATATGGTGCTATATTTGGAATTTTTTACGGAATTTCCAAAACAAATATAAATGAAAAATTATTTAAAGGCATCTATATTGATGTTCTTGTATTGTTTGTTTGCTGGACTGCGTTAAGTATAACGTTCGGTCGATCTACGGAATATTCAATGAATCAAGAAAGACGGCCATCTTTCGTTAACGAATGCATCTCAAACAGCACTATTTTAATTGCTTCGTTATAGCAATGCGAAATCATCTTATGACAAAGATGTTTTTAAAATTAATATTTTAAATAATGGAATCGAGCTGAATGAATCGCAATTCGCTTATTTCGAAGATAAATTAAAAATTTCTTTCAAAGATTTAAATTTAAACGCAAATCAAACTGAGAAAGCGAAAAAAGCTATAGAAATTTTTTATAAACATACTCGTAAATCTTTTTACAAATTGGTTTTTTTTGATAGTTGCTTGCTTTTTTGTTTGTGTGTTTGTGTGGCTCTTTCAACTACTAGAGTCTGGCAGGATAAATCATCCGGTTGATACGGAAGAAGTGTTTCCGTATATTGATTTCAAAACAGCGAATGAGATTGATGATTTGTGTTTGTGCATAAATTAAATCGAGAATACTATTTTTTTCCGTTCGGAGGGGAGTTTTTTTGCTTTAGGGACAAATTAAAAAATACTTCATTTCTTTGAAATCACAAAATCTTAGCAAGTAAATTTTGATATTGAAGTTCGATAAAATCAACCTATTGCATTTCTTCTTCTCAATATCTTTTTTCTTAAACAATCGATTCCATAAACTAAAGCTTCTGCTGTTGGTGGGCATCCAGGAACGTAGACATCTACAGGTATAATTCTGTCGCATCCACGAACAACGGAATATGAGTAATGATAGTATCCGCCTCCATTTGCACAAGAGCCCATTGATATTACATATTTCGGATTTGGCATTTGATCGTAAATTCGTCTCAATGCAGGCGCCATTTTGTTTGTAATTGTTCCAGAAACTATCAAAAGATCAGACTGTCTAGGACTCGCTCTATAAAAAGTTCCGAGTCTATCGAGATCATACTTTGGAACTGAAGCATGCATCATTTCTACCGCACAACAGGCAGTTCCAAATGTCATTGGCCAAATCGACCAAGCTTCAGCATTCGCACCGAGTAATTTAAACGCATCAGCTAAGGTGGTTACTATGAAGTCCTTGCCATTTATTAAATCATCCTTGATAAACTTCGGATCATTCCCATTCCAAAGCTCCTTTTTTCCATTCATAAACAAAACCTAAAGCTAAAATAAATAAAAATAACATCGCTAATCCAAATCCAAAGCCCCCTATAGAACCTAAACTGATCGCCCATGGGAAAATATAAATAATCTCTAAATCAAAAATTATAAATAACATCGCAACAAGATAAAATCTTGCATCAAATATCGACCTTCCCGACCCTATGACTTCCGAACCGCATTCGTATTCAGATAATTTTCTTCTTTCCGAAGTTCTATCATTAATTATTATTGGCAGGAATAATAAAACGCTTGAAATTATAAAAGAAAAGCATAAAAATATCAAAATCGGAAAATATGATTGTAAAGAAAGGAAGTTTATAAACA
>CAIPFW010000040.1 GCA_903864455.1 uncultured Anaplasmataceae bacterium
ATTACAATCGATTAAATAAATGTTATGAGTATTCAATCTCTTCAGCAGAATCAATGATGAGAATTGCATCTATAATGATTATGCTGAAGAGATTGAGGTGAAGACTGGTTCTTATCAAACCCATATATTTAAAACTTAAAGAGCGCGTGAAAATAAATCGCATTTTAAGGCACCTTACAGAAGGAAATCAAATGAAGTTTGAAGTTTTTGTCGTCCGAAAATCGATAAAAATACGGAATTTTAAAGTTTTATGAGAAATGTAATGGGTTTAATCTTTTGTAATGATTGATCGCTCTATGATGCGAGATTGCGTTGCTGAAGATGACTCCAAAGAAAAAGAATTTGTCACAAAGGCAGTTAATTTAATTTAAATTCTCATAATTTTTTTTAACAAAATCGACCAACAAATCAACTTTAGCATTGATTGCATTCGGAGAGTCGATGAATTCATTAAATCAAATGCGGTGAGTTTTGATTCACCTATCTATTTCACCAAAAACGACATCTAAAGAACCCAATATTGCAGGAATGTCAGCCAATAAATGCTTTCTAGACATGGAATCAAGTGCTTGAAGGTGTAAAAATCCGGGGGCTTTAATATGACAACGAAATGGCTGGCTCGACCCATCAGAAATTATAAATACACCAAATTCACCCTTTGGCGCTTCAACAAACGAATAGCATTCTCCTGAAGGAACGTGATAACCTTCTGAATATAGCTTGAAATGATGAATCAAAGCCTCCATTGAAACTTTAATATCTTCACGATTCGGCGGTGAGATTTTTTTATCGTCTGTCATAATCGATCCAGATTTTGGCATTTTTTCTAAACACTGCTTAATGATTTTTAATGATTGATTCATCTCTTCAAGTCGAACCAAATATCTATCATAACAATCACCATTTTTACCAATTGGTATGTCAAAATCCATTTGATCATAAACTTCATAAGGTTGTGATTTTCTCAAATCCCAAGAAATTCCTGATGCTCGAAGGCATGGACCCGAAAAACCCCAATCTAAAGCTTGTTTTTTTGATACAATTCCAATATCTACCGTCCTTTGCTTCCAAATTCTATTCTCAGTTAATAAAGTCTCACCTTCGTGTAAAACTTTTGGAAAATTCTCAATAAATTTATAAATATCATCTATCAATCCATCATCTGGTAAGTCTGCCGTCAATCCACCTGGACGAATATACGCTGAGTGAAACCGAGCACCAGAAACTCTTTCATAAAATTCAAGAATTTTTTCTCGCTCTTCAAAAAACCATAAAATCAATGTCATTGCACCGCAATCCATAGCCATCGCTGCGATATTTAACAAATGATTTCCAATTCTTGTCAATTCAGAGAACAAAACTCTAATGAACTGAGCTCGCAACGGAACCTTCACATCAAGCAATTTCTCAACGCAAAGAGCAAAGGCATGCTCCTGATTCATCGGTGAAACATAGTCCAGTCTATCGAAATATGGAACAGCTTGAAGATATTTTTTATATTCTATTAATTTCTCAGTCCCTCGATGAAGCAAGCCGATATGTGGATCTGCTCGCTCAATCACCTCACCATCAACCTCCAAAATGAGGCGCAATACTCCGTGAGATGCAGGGTGCTGTGGGCCGAAATTTAAAATTACGCTGCTTTCGTTTGTTTTTTTTAAAACATCTTGATTCATGATTGTTTTTATTTTTAATTAAATTCATTTTATATCAAATAATCATTTTTTCAATGTTAAGAATTACTTGATGGCAAGATTTGATTCTCACGGCAACAATGCACATATTAATTGTATGAAAATTATTATGAACTCAAACGAAAACTTTACAACGATTCACCTACCATTTTCTTATCAAATTACTGAAGAAATAACATCTTTGACGGAAGAGGTGGAATCTTTGAAGGAACAAAAGGATGTATTACTTGCGGATAAAAAAATATTGGAAGGTCATTTGGATGATATATTTAACGATATACTCAATATAAGCTCAAGAAACAACTCTACTAGACCTACAGATAGAATAGAATCAGAAGAACAATCTCTAGAAGACAAAATTGAATTATTGACTGTGCAAATTCAATCAATTGGTACTTTGATTGAAAAAAAAGAGGAAATTATCACAACACTCAAAGCTGAAAGAGATAATCTCTCAACACAACTCTCGGATTTAGATGAATCATTGAGCGATGTAGAAGACATCATCACAATCTCTGAAAATGCAACTTCAATTGAAAAGATAAAAGCTTTGATAGAGAAGATAAAAGAAAATG
>CAIPFW010000041.1 GCA_903864455.1 uncultured Anaplasmataceae bacterium
ATTTTTTTTGCTTCATTTTTTGGTATTTCATCTTTTTTTTCAATGTCTTTTTTGATTTCATCTCGCTTTTCTTCAACTTTATCGATTATTTTTTCTTGCGATATGGAATCCTCCTCTTTTTTCTTTTCAGCAATTTTTTCTTCTTTTTTCACCTCTTCTTTTTGGATTTCTGTTTTTTTTGTATCGGTTTTATTCTCTTCAATTTTTGCGACGTCTGGCGTTATTTCTTTTTTTAAAATTTTTTCTTCAATTTTCATATCTTTGGTTTTCGATTGATTAATTACGCCAACGATATCGGCATCAATAATTTCAAATTTCTCTTCATTTTGCTTGAATTTTTTTGGCGCACCTGCTAAATATAAAATATACACAAAAAAAATATGAAATAAGAAGGATAGAATCCTTGATCGAGTATCATTGTTTTTCATATTTCTTCAGTTTGAAAGCCCATATCTCATCTTAAATCTTTTTATTATATGGGAGAAAAAGCATTCTCCTCAACGAAAAAATATTATATATATAAAAAACATATTGGCAATATCAAAAATATTAATAAATTATTAATAACAATATTTCAAAGTTAAAAGCATTACCTACTTAATCTTTGATAATCGATCATGAAAACTTTTTAGAGCCTGTCTTTAAATCTCACTTCATAGAACCAGTCTTCACCCTCTATTAATTCCCGTTGCTTATCTGTTAAGTTTGATGGGATTTTTTATTTTAATAAGAGGTGCGATGTGTTTAATTATTGCTCACTTTATGATGCGAGATTGTGTTGCTGAAGACGGCTTCATCGCCAAAGATAAAAACCAACGATTCAAATAAAAATTTATTAAAAAATACAACTTCTCTGCTTACGAAATTAATTTTTAAAGATTATCTTATTAAGATATCAATATATTATCATCTTTTGTTGATGATTATTGATATAAATAAATAATTTTTAAAGGTAAAAACATGGAAAATGCAATAAACACATTAATAAGAGAAATAAATTCGATAAATAGCGAGCTCATTACACTTCAAAATCAGATTTCATCTTCAAACGATGAATTTGTATCGTTGAAAGGTGATGTTGGAGAATTGAAAAATGTTGATAAAAAATTTCAAGAACGAATAGAAATTTTGACTTCTAGATCAAACTCTGCAACAAAAGAAATTACTGCGATTAAAGCTAACTATCAATCGTTAACAAACAACGATCAAAATTTACAAAGTCAAATTGATTCTGTAAATAGTCAGTTGGACTCTGCTATGAACGATATTCGTTCCGCAGAAATGAGCATAAAATCATTAATTGATGAAAATAAAAAATTGCAAGAAGAAATGAATCTTGCAAACGGTTTATTGTTACTAAAAGCAATTGAAAGCTTTAATTATAATGAAGCAAAGAGAATATTGGATTTATGCCCATTCCTTGTAGATACAAGATATCATGATGGAAATAAAGAAACCTTGCTTATGCTAGCTACAAGAAAAAATTCTCTTGAAATGGTAAATTTATTGATATCAAATGGCGCATCTCTCAATTTGCAAAGTGATATTTTAAAAGACACGGCATTGTCAATAGCATCATCATTGGTTAACAGGACATCAATTGTAAAAGCATTACTGGAAGCTGGCGCAGATCAATTTATTGTACCAACAGACAATATTTTGCCATTTGAGTCAGCTATTACGACATCTACTTCTTGCGGAAGATTAATTGCGAAGAATCCTGATATTGTAAATATATACA
>CAIPFW010000042.1 GCA_903864455.1 uncultured Anaplasmataceae bacterium
AATTATAACTTATATATTTTTTTTATCAAGAAATTTATTATGATGAATGAAAGTGGACTATTTATTACTTTGCAGAAAATTTCTTGGAGTGAAATTCAATTTTTTCAAGTTTGGTGCATTAATTATTTCGTTTGAATGGTAACTCTAGAAGATTTGCTTTTGCTACATATCCTTCTTTCGTTTCAATACGAGCTTTTATAAAAATTTTAATGCATGTTGCTATTATAGGTTTTTCTTTTTACACAAAATGATTTTTTGTAAGTAAAATTACAGCTATTTTAAACCTTAAAGTAACTAAAATATACAGCACATATCATGCTAATTCGATGATTATTCTTTTATAGAAAAGAAGTAAATATTGAATAAAATTCAAGTGATGAATTTATTATCAATTCTTCGTATTGCCCATCGCTTCTTTTATAATTTTCTGTATTGATTCGATATTAATTTCATTGCCCCGCTGAACTGAAAAAATTTTATCCACAACTAAAAATCCAAGAACGGATAAGCAGACTGTTAAAGTTACCCAGTTCATTGTTTTTTTTGACTTATCTTGTTTTTTTCGTTCGCCAATATAGAGTTCATGAATATTTGATACTTTTTCACAAGTGTTCTCTAGAAGCGTTAATTGTGCATTTATGCCTTGCTGCGCTTTGTTAAGACGATCATTCAATCCATTTATTTCTTTACTCAATTCTCCAAGAGAGCTTATAAATTTTCCTTCGTTTAAACCGCCAACAAGATTAGTTGTCGTATTTAACTTCTCATTGACCTCATCGACTGACATCACAGCTTTCGCTGATTTATCTGAAAGTCCATTTATTAGATTTGAAAGAAGCAATATACTCTCCCTTACTTCTTTTAATTGATTAAAATTTTCTTTTAGAAAGTCTGTTGCAACATAATCTTTGAATTTACCGATAGAACGATTCAAAACTTCGAAAGACTTTCTAAATTCTTCTTTTCGACATTGATTCGTCAATAAAATATCAATCTTTGATCTCAAACAAAGAAAATCTTGTTTTATCAGTGCAATATCTTTTTGCTCTTGATTCGATATAAGCTTCGCAGATGTTTCATTGTTCATGTATTTTTAATAAAAAATTAATTATAACCTATTTTACATACAATAATTAATTTTACAAGTAAACCCATTGCATTTCTCATAAAACTTTAAAATTCCGTATTTTTATCGATTTTCGGACTATAAAAACTTCAAACTCACTTCGATTTCCCTCTGTAAAGCGATTTAAACGCGATTTATTTTCGCATGGTTGCCGAATTTTAAATATAAAACAAACGCAATGGGTTTACTGATAGCAAATGGAATTGATGACGGGCTTTAATATCGCATGTGATATGCGGTTAAAAAATCGCCTCAAGAGTATTTTATTTTTTGATTTTAAAAAACTTATAAGTCTTATTTTAGACTCGAGCTTTCAACTCAAAAAACAAAAATTATGAATTTTTTATTCTTTTCTGAATTTTATTTTAATTTTTTTGAAATATCTTATTGACATGATTAACTATTATATATAACATTAGTTGTATTTTTTATATTTATGGTGGTGTATGGATAGTTTACAAGATTTAAAAGTTGAAAGTAAAGATACTACAACTAAAGGTTCAGAAAAAATTAATATCATCCCTGAGAATGGTTTGAAAAGTGATGAGTATTACGAGTCTTCTGATTTGCAAGAAACGCAAAAAATGATCGAAGGCTTAGAAATAACAAACAAATCAGTTGAAGAAAAGCTAGAAGCTGAAAATGAGGAAGTTGCAGAGGAAATAAAAAATGACGGTGAAGAGATCGACAGCAAATTAAATTTGCAAGACTCGGGATCTTTATCTGCTAATAAACAAAAAGCTCCAGCTATTGTTTAAATTTCAAAAATCTCAAATCTCTTTCTATGATTTTTTGATAAAAATCATACATCGAGAATTTATAATTTTGATTCCATATTTGTATAACTATTTATCAACTATGGAAATTCAAATCAAAACAATTTTTTAATCAAATTAACTCTTCAAAAGATTTAAAAAATTTTCATAATTCATAACATTCTCTCTAATATTTCTTCCAATACAAGAAAAAGTTGATTTATCACTATAGATACAATTTTTTATCATCAACTTAATATCATTCAAATTCACTGCTTCAACTTTTTGTAACACTTCTTCATTTGAAATATAACGCCCATGAACATCAAGCGATGAGAGCAAATGACCAACTCTTGATGATGTGCCATCCGTGCTCATTAAAATAGCGCATCTTAATTGTTTTTTTACTCTCTCTAATTCATCGAATGTAACATTATCGATAGATTTTTTGATTTCTTCGATAGATTTTTCTATAAATAGATTCGCATTTTTAGGATCTACACCTCCATAGATAGAAAACATTCCACAACTTTTATACGCTCCATAATGCGCAGAAACGCTATATGCCAAGCCAAGATTTTCTCTAATTTCTTGAAATAAGCGAGATGACATTCCACCACCCAAAATAAGCGACATAATTTGCATTTTATAATAATCGGCATGTGTTTTTTCTATAGCTGGAAAACCAAAAAGAATTTGTGTTTGCTCTAAATCCTTCTCAATATAGCATTCTCCCCCTGTAAATATTGGCTTTTCAATTGAAGATTGATGAGTTTTTTCACGCTTTTGAAAAGCATCTTCAGTTAAATTCGAAAGCTCGTCATAAGAAATATTTCCAGCTGCAGCGACAATAATATTGTTATTGCAATAATGATTATCGATATATCGCACAAAATCATCTCGATTAAATCTTAAAATATTTTCTACAGGGCCGAGAATCGATGCTCCAAATGGCTGCTCTTTAAATGATGTCGTATAAAACTCTGTCGATAATTTATCCTCTGGTGAATCTTCGTACATAGAAATTTCTTGATGAATCACCTCTCTTTCAAGCTCAATTTCTGACTCCTCATACGTAGAATTCAGAATGATGTCAGATAAAATATTGAAAGCTTCAGGAAAATACGTTTTTGGAACACGGCAGAGATAAACCGTATGTTCTTTTCCTGTGTATGCATTGAATGACCCGCCAAGCTCATCCAACGCTATCGCTATTTGAACTTTGTCTCGCTCTTTCGTTCCCTTAAAAGCCATATGCTCCACAAAATGTGACAAGCCATAATTCTCTGATGTTTCGTGCATTCCACCAACTTTAACCATAATTTTTAAAGCCACTGACTCAACATTATTCATAGAATCGCATCCAGCCATGATTCCGCATGGCAATTGTTTATAAATTACTGACATCGTATAAAAAATAAAATTAATGATTATTTATATTAGCATCGAAAAAGCCCATTTTAAAATATAAATTCTCTCTCAAAGCTAGATTTATCCTAGAAAAAGAAAAAATTCCAATTATAATGTGAGAATTAGAAAATATTGATAATAATTAAATGAATTTTAATATCGACGAAATCAACGAGAGAATTCAAAAATCTCCATCTATGCAAGCTCTACAAGAAATAGAAAAAGAATTTTTAGCTCGTGAAAATGGGACAATCACTTTAGCTTTGCAAAATTTGAGTAAATTATCTCCAGATGAAAGAAAAAATGTTGGAATAGAGCTGAATAAAATAAAAGGTTTATTGTTAAAATCCATAGAAAATCAAAGAAAAATTGTCAAAGAAAATGAAGTTTTTGAAAAAATAAAAAATGAAAAAATAGATGTAACAGCCCCTGCCAATTACAATTTATATTGTGAAAAGAGCGGTTCGATCCACTTAATTACTGAGACAAAAAATTTTCTTATGAATATTTTACATAAATATAAATTTGCAATTTATTCTGGTGATTACGATATCGAAAATACTTATCATAATTTTACATCTCTCAATACTCATGAACTTCATCCTGCTCGTCAAACACAAGATACAATATATATAAATAGCGATTCGATAGATGAAAATATAAGAAAAAATGAAAAATATTTTATAAATGAAAAAAATGATGAATTTTTATTGAGAACTCATACATCCGCTCAACAAACTCGTATCGCACGTGAAATTATCGCTGAAATTGACGAAAATAGAGAAGAGAGTGAGAATGAGCAAGGTTATAACTTTAAATATGCGACTCTTGGTCGAACGTATAGAAATGAAAGCGATGGAACTCATTCTCCAATGTTTCATCAAATAGAATTAGTTGCAATTTCGACAAACATCTATCCACAAGATTTAATTGAGATGACAATAAATTTATTGAGTGAATTCTTTGAAATATCAAAAACTGAATTAAAAATCAACCTTCGAACAAACTATTTCCCTTTCACGAATCCGTCTTGGGAGGTTGATCTTTTTCTACCGAGTAAAAATGCTTGGATTGAAGTTTTAGGGTGTGGAATGATACATGAAAAAGTCCTTGAAAATATGGGTTTAGACTCAAAAATATATCGTGGATATGCATTGGGAGCTGGACTCGAAAGGCTCTGCATGTTAAAAAACAATATTCAAGATTTGCGTCAATTCTTCAGCTCAGATATTGAATTGCTGAAATATTATTCGAATAATAATTAATTTTAATTGGTAAATATAATGAAAATTTCTCTTACACAAATTCTTGAAAATATAGTCAGCAGTGCCGTTAATTATCCAGAAAATGACCAGCATTTGAATGAATTTTTTTTAGATCAGGTGTATTTTTTAGAATCTGGATTTGGTAAAAAAAATAATATAGAGCTTATTGTCGCTGATGTTTTCAACGGTAAAGAAAACTCAGATTTTATGGAATTAATTGATATTATTTATCGAGCAAAAAATCATAAAATTGCTGAAAAGCCAATTCTACAAATCATGCAACTTTCCGATTTTTATTTTTATAAAGAAGAGAATGAAATTGATGTTGCTGAAATTTTTAGCAATCTTGATTCTTTTTATAATGATGCAAAACCTACAGATTATTTAATAAAAAGCTGTTCTCATGTGGAAAGTGACCCACAAAAAAGATTAGAAAAATATGGATATTTGAATTATTTTTCTCAATCACTTCATAATAATTATCTTAACTTGCTTTATAAACAAGAGGATTTGGATTTTTATATACTAAGATTTAACAAAGCTATGTCTGATATTCATAGAAAAATCAAAGAAAAAAGTGAGAAATTTGCCGATCAAATCACAAATATCATAATGATTGGAATGAATATCAAGAATCTTTTTGAGCTCCTAGTGAATGAATTAATCACTCACAATAATTCCCAA
This sequence comes from uncultured Anaplasmataceae bacterium, assembly GCA_903864455.1. Taxonomy (GTDB): domain Bacteria; phylum Pseudomonadota; class Alphaproteobacteria; order Rickettsiales; family CAIPFW01; genus CAIPFW01. Next base: position 5,241 of record CAIPFW010000042.1, read on the forward strand.
GGAATAATTTACACAAAATTATTTTTCCCAATGTTGTTTTCGCAATTGCCACTTCATTATATTTCATCGCAAAATGATGTGATTTTGCATATTTTGAAAAATATAGAATTAGAAAAATTAACTGATGATGAGGTGAAAAAAATACGAGAATGGAATGAGTTGTTTTCAAAGTTAGAAAAAGAATTGAATTCTGCAACGGCGATTGGAGGTATTTCTGAAATTTTAAATAACGAAGGAATTGAAGTTGAAGATTTAAATTACTTTTATAAAAAGTTTTTACAAATTATTCAACTCAAAATTGTTGAAATAAAAAATATCGTGAAGCACCCAAATTCTGACAGATTAAATTTATGTACAGTTTTTGACGGAGATTCGGAGAGAGAAGTTGTATGTGGAGCAGGAAATGTTCATAAAATCAAAGATAATAATCTCAAAACAATTCTCGCTCAAACCGGTCAAATCATTCCAAATGGTATGATTCTTGAGCCAAAAGACATTCGTGGAGTGGTGAGTGACGGTATGCTTTGCTCATTGGAAGAACTTACTGCAGATTTCATGAGCGAATTGCCAGATGGAATCGCAGAGCTTGATAACGAGTCAATCACTGGCATAAGTCCATTTGTCTACATCATGAATTATTTCAATTTTTCTGATATTGCTGACGTTTCGATAACGCCTAATCTTGGCTATACTCTAGGAATTCTCAATATCGAAGAATTACTGAAGTCATATTTATTGACTGATTATTATAATTTATCAGCTCAATTCACAACATATTTGAACAACAAAGAGAACAAAAAAATCTTTCAAAAAGAAGAAAATTCAACAATACTTTGCGATGACGAAAAAATAAACTCAACAATCATTGAGAATATTTTTTATTCTACTTGCAAGAGTGAGGATTACAAACCGCTGAATTTATCAGTAAGGAATCTTTTAATTTCTCATGGCTTTGAAATTTATAACGATATTCGGGATAATTTCAACTATTCATATATTATGACGGGTTTTTCATTTCATATTATTGATTTTGATAAAATTTCTGGCAAGCAATTAAAAATCATTTTTAATGAAAAGAA